>JBEANZ010000466.1:0-4476 GCA_041165185.1 Verrucomicrobiota bacterium
GTGCGATTTAAATCGTAAACGACCGCGTCGCGATTGGTGGAAACCCCGAGCGAGTATGTGCGGAAAATCGCCTTGGCGTCCATGCTGTCGAGCGCCTTGGTCTCCTTCGTGCCCATCGGAACGAAGCCGTCGAACGCGTCACTCAGTCCGTCGCGCAGCCAGTTGTTTTTTACGTCCGGCTTGAGCGTCCGCCACTTCACGCCGGCGATGGATTTCTTCTGCTCCAGCCACGCCCACTTGTCTTCCTTTCTCCAATCCTCGCCGACCTCCGCATAGCGGATCACGGCCTTGCGGCGTTTCAGTTCCTTCTGCTTGCGCCGGACAAATAGCGCGATGCTCACGCCGACTTGAATGCCAAAGACGTTGTGCGTTGTGCCGGAGAGCTTCGGGTTTTTCCGGACGTTGCCGTTGAGATCCACGAGGTAGATCGCATCGAAATCCGCTGCCAAATGCTGACGCACGCCGTCCGCGTTGATCGCCTCCAGGTAACCGTTGTTGGTCACGAGCGCGACGATGCCTTCGGCGCCAATGCGGTCGCTCGCCCACGCGAGCGCCTTGATGTAGGGATCGCTGAGTTTGTTGAGCAACGTCGCTTTCGAGTCGGCAGCGTAGGTGTTGCGGATGCGCTGGTCGAGGCGCGGGTATTTCCGGTTCTTGTTGTTGTCGTTCTCGTCCTGCTGGTTCGCGTTGTAGGGCGGGTTGCCGAGGATGACGCGGATGGGGGCCTTCTTCTGGGCGTTGACCCGCGCGGTGTTGGCGGCGCTTAGGAATTCCATCTCGGTCTGGTCGTGCAGCTCGGCCAGTTCGAAGGTGTCCACGAGGCAGAGGCCGGGGAAGGGTTCGTAGGTGCCAGTGCGCTCGAAGAACTCGTGCTCCACGTTCTGCGCGGCGATGTAGTAGGGCAGGAGCATGATCTCGTTGGCCCAGAGTTCGGAGCTGAATTTCTTCTTCAGCGCCGCGGCTGGCAGCTCGCGCATGAGGTGGACAAGAAAATTGCCCGTGCCGGTGAACGGATCGAGAAAATGGACGCCGGGGTCGCCGAGTTCCTTGCCAAACTCGTTTTTCAACAGCGCGCGGATGCTCGCGATCATGAAGCGGACGATGGAGGGCGGCGTGTAGACAATGCCCATCGTGTCGGCGACCTTCACCGCGAAGCCCTGGAAGAACTTTTCGTATACGGTGTTCAGGAACTTCTGCTTCTCGGAAAAATCCTCGATGACGGTCGCGGCGCTCTCGATGGCGACGTAGAAGCGATCTAGTTTTTGCAGGAACTCCGCGCGCGAGAAGTGGGAGGAGGTGAGGGCGTCGATGACCTTTTCGATTTCGACGGCGACGACATTCTTGCGCGTGAATTCGGGGTTCTTGAAGACGGACCCGAAGAGTCGTGCCGTCAGCAGATGCTGGATAAGCATCTCCTCGATTGCGGAGTCGGCGAGCGAGGGGTTGATGGCGGCGCGGCAGAGCGCGGCGAAGTCGTTGAAGGCGGCGACGAATTTTTTTTGGGGCAGCGTGCCCCTCGCGCCGCGGGCGCGCTGAATGACCTCCGCTAGGCTCGCTCCGAGTTCGGCGACCCGATCGCGAAACTCCTCAGTGGCGCGCTCCCAGTCGGCAATCACGGGTTCGACGTAGGCGAAGAAGCGGGCGAGGATGTCACAGAGCCGCTGGGGGGACGCGTCGATGATGCAATCGAGGACGACCTTGCCGTCCTGCATCAGGATCGCGCGGGCCGGCTGCCAGAAGAGCGTGTTCTTGATCGGGTAGCCGACCTTGATTTTGGCGCGGATTTGGAGTTCGAGATCGTCGTCTTTGTCCTTGGCCTCGGTCACGCCGTGGACGAGGCGGTATTCATCGATGAGCGCGCCATCAAGCCGGAGCGGATGGGCGCCCCGGCGATGGATCGCGTATTCGCGCACGAGCGTCCACTCCTTCGGCGCGCAGTGCTCGATGAGCGTGTGCCACGCCTCGCGGACGGCGGTCTCGTGCTCCGCGCCGACGTTGGCGAGCTGCGCGAGCGCGAGGTAGTAGGCGCGGACGGGCGCGGAGGTGGGCTTGAGGGCAATAGGAGCCGTCATCGAGGTGACGCGAGTTGAGGGAGTGCGAATCCGCAGCGCAACGGCTCAATTCCAAACTTCCGCGCGCATCGACGCGCCGGGGCGCGACGGATGGCGTTTACCCGCCCGCCACTGGCGGGATGAAGACCACGCGGTCGCCGTCGCGGAGGGGCGCGGTCGGGGGGGCGAACTCGTCGTTCACGGCGGCGCGGACGCGGTCGGCGGGGAGCGTGAAGGCGTGGCGGGCGCGGAGTTCGTTGTAGAGCGCGGTCGGCGTCGCGGCGGTGGTCGCGAGGGTTTCGTCGGCGAGGCCGCGTTGCTCGCGGAGGATGGCGAAATATTGGATGCGGAGGGTGATCATTTAGGCGCGGTGGTTACGGGCGGGCGGGGCGCGTTTGCGGACGGACAGACGGGCGGGCGGACGCGTCGTGGTTAGGCGGCGGGCGCGGCGTGGTAGTCGCGTTTGCCGCCGGTTTTTTCGAGGAGGCGGATGTCGCGGATCGCGATGCCGTGCGAGACTGCCTTCGCCATGTCGTAGATCGTCAGGGCGGCGATGGTCGCGCCGGTGAGGGCTTCCATTTCGACGCCGGTTTTGCCGTGGGTCTCGACGCGGCAGTGGAGGGCGATTTCGCCGGTGCCGTCGGGGAGGAGGCGGGGGACGATTTCGATCTGGCAGTCGTCGAGCGCGAGCGGGTGGCAGAGCGGGATGAGTTCGCCGGTTTTTTTCGCGCCCATCACGCCGGCGAGGATCGCGGCGTGGAAGATCGGGCCTTTCTTCGTGCTGATCTCGCCGTCGCGGAGCAGCGCGGCCAGCTCGGGCGGGAGCGAAACGCGCGCGACGGCGTGCGCGGTGCGGCGGGTCACGGGCTTGGCGCCGACGTTGACCATCGCGGGGCGGTTCTGCGCATCGAGGTGGGAAAACATGGGCGAACGTTCAACGCTGAACGTTTCACGCTCAACGCTCAACTGGAGCGGCGCCGAGGCGGGCGCTGGGCCCTGCGCTACACCCACGGCCAAAACGTCGCGAGCGTGCCTGCGGGAAACTCGCTCGGTTCCGCCGGCAATTCCACGAAGCCGTCCGTGTCCACGAGGCCCGCGAAGTCGCCGGAGGTGTTGCTCGGGTCGGGCGTGGCGAGTTGCTCGGCGCGCGGGCCGGTGGCGAGTTTCACCGGGAGAAAATAGGCGAGCGGCGGGCGAAACGTCACCGGCGTCGCGAGCGCGACCATGCGCGGCGCGCTGGGCGTCGCGCCGCTCGCGCGGGCGAGCGCGGGCAGCACGTAGCGGTGCAGGCAGGTGTAGGCGGAGACCGGGTTGCCCGGCAGCGCGAAGATCGGCGTGCCGCGCGTGCTCACGCCAAACCAGAACGGTTTGCCGGGGCGTTGCGCGACGCCCTGGAAAATCTTTTTCACACCCTGTTTTTCCAGCTCGGCCGGGAGGTAGTCGAACTTGCCCTTCGACACGCCGCCACACACGAGCACGACGTCGAACTCCGCCACGATGTGCCAAAGCGCGTGCTCGATTTCGTGGCGCACGTCGCGCAGCAAAAACCGCTCGACCGCCGGGTAACCCGCGCCCACGAGCGCGGCGCGCAGGGCGTAGTCGTTGCTCCGCCGAATCTGGTGCGCGGCCACCGGCGCCTCGACCTCGACGAGTTCGTCGCCCGTCGCGAGGACGGCGATTTTCGGGAGCTGGCTGACGGTGAGCGTCGCCGCGCCGCACGCGGCGGCGACGGCGATTTCGCGGCCGGTGAGGCGCGCGCCGGCGCGGACGATCACGTGGCCCGCGCGGTGATCGCTGCCGCGGCGGTGGACGGCGTGGCCGGCGGCGAGGGGCGCGCCGGCGGGGGCGGCCGCGAGCGTGATCGCGTTGGCGACGCGGGTCGTTTCCTCGTAGGGCACGATGCAGTCGGCGCCGTCGGGCAACACCGCGCCGGTCGCGACCTCGATGCACGCGTCGGGCGCGGGGCCGAGTTTGAAGGGCCTCATGCCGGCGGCCTGCACGGCCTCGACGCGAAACCTTGTCCGCCCCGCCGCCAGCTCCGCCGCACGCACCGCGTAGCCGTCGAGCGTCACGCGATCAAAGGGCGGGAGATCGCGGTCGGCGCGCACGTCGGCGCGCAGCACGCGACCGTGCGCGCTCGCGAGCGGGCAATCCTCGGGGTGAAACGCGGCGACGTGCGCGGCGATGAGTTTGTCGGCCTCGGCGGGGGTGAGCATGGCGAGGGACCAAATGACCAAAGGGCCGGGGGACAAAAGGACTAAATCCGGTCGGGGCCGGCCTGCGGCGGCGGGCGCGCGGCGCTTGCCTCTGCGGGAGGCGGAGGGAGGTGGGCGGGAACCAGTTCGAAGGGCTGGCGTCGTCCCGCAGCGTGTCGCCGGCAGGACCGGAATTTCGTTTTGTTTTTTCCGCTCCCGTCTCTCGGCAG
>JBEANZ010000467.1:0-8888 GCA_041165185.1 Verrucomicrobiota bacterium
GGGGAGTTGGGTTGCAGCTGCGCCGCCCTTTCAAACGCGGCAGCGGCGCGGGCGTAGTCGCCGACCAGGAAACTCAGGTAATAGCCCTGGCTGATCAAGACGTCCGGGGCGTCCGGGGCCAACGTGACGGCGTTTTCGATCGCCCGACGGGCACCAGCGAGACGGGCAGCAACGGAGCGATCATTTCCCGACCAGAAGCGAAAGAACACACTTTGCGCCCGGGCCAATTCGGCCCATGCGCTCGCAAACTTCGGATCGAGCGTCACGGCACTCGTGAGCAACGACTCCCGCACCTGACTCAAACGAACATCTTCGGTTTTCTGTCCTTTGCGCTGCGTCGCATCGAAGAGACTTTTCCGCCCATACGCCCGCGCTTTGAGGAATAAATCGTAGGCCGCGGGATTGTCGGTGGGCCCGCGCGCGAGAAGCTGCGTCGCCTCGGTGGAAACCACCGTCTTCAGCTCCGCCGCGATCTCGCGCACCAGCTCCGCTTGCACCGCAAACATGCCGGCGACGTCCCGCTCGTAGGTCTTGCTCCAGATCCGGCCGACATCGGCGGCCTTGGCCAGCTCCCCGGTGAGGCTCACTTTCTGGCCCTCGCGGCGCACCGTCGCCTTGAGCACCAAGGCCACCTGAAGCTCGTCGGCAATCTCGCGCATGGATTTTTTCGAATCGCGATAGGTCAGCGCGGTTTCCTGCGGCACGCAGTGGAGGTCGCGAATTCCCGCCAGGCCGGCGATCAGATCCTGGTGCAGGCCGGCGACGAAAAACGCCTGGGCGGCCGGATCCTCGCTCACGTTCCGAAACGGCAAGATCACGATGGACTTCGGGTTGACGCGCGGAGCGGGAGCCTTGGCGGCGGCCTTGGCCTCGACCGCAGCGAGTTCAGCACGCGCCGCCCGCCGCGATTGCTGCAGGCTAACCGCTGCGCCCAAGACGAGCGCGAGCCCGACCACGGCCGATGCGGAAAAACCGAAGCGATGGCGGCGAAGGAGTTTTCCCGTGCGGTATGCCACGCTCGGCGGGCGCGCGACGACGGGTTCGTGCCGCAGGTGGCGGCCGAGGTCGAGCGCCAGATCGTTCGCGCTGGCGTAACGGCGCGAGCGATCTTTTTCGAGGCAGTGCATCACGATCCAGTCGAGGTCGCCGCTCAACTGCGTGGAGAGCTGGGCGGGGGCGGTGCCGCGGAGCTTGGCGAGCGCAGTGCGATCGGAGAGGGCGAGCGTGCTCAGGCGCGTGGAGGGGCGCGGCGGCTCGACCTCGCGGATGATGCGGCGGATCTCGTCGAGCCCGGCCGCTTGCAGGCTCTTCGGATCGAAGGGCGGCTTGCCCGTGAGCAATTCGTAGAGCAGCACGCCGAGCGAATAGACGTCGCTGCGCGCGTCGACATCGAGGCCGCTCAACTCCGCCTGCTCGGGGCTCATGTAGGCGGGCGTGCCGATGAACTGCTCGAAGGCCGTGAACAACGTCGCGTCGGTGAGCCGGCCTTGCGTGGCCTTGGCGATGCCGAAGTCGATCACCTTGGGCACGGCGAGGTGGTCGTGCTGCGTGACGAGGATGTTGGACGGCTTGATGTCGCGGTGGACGATGCCCTTTTGGTGCGCGTGTTGGATCGCGTGGCAGACCTGCGCGAACAGCGCGAGGCGGTCGGCGGTGGAGAGGTTGCCCTCGTCGCAGTAGCGCGTGATCGGGATGCCGCGCACGAGTTCCATCACGAAGAAGGGCCGGCCGCTGGCGGTCGCGCCGGCATCGAGGACGCGCGCGATGTTGGGGTGATCCATCAGCGCGAGCGCCTGCCGCTCGGCCTCGAAGCGCGCGATCACTTCCTTGGTGTCCATCCCGAGCTTGATGACTTTTAGCGCGACGCGGCGGCGGACGGGCTCCTCCTGTTGCGCCATCCAGACGACGCCGCAGCCGCCCTCGCCGATTTTCTGGAGGAGTTTGTAGCGGCCGATGCGGTCGCTGGGTTTTTCCTCGGGCGAGAGCGGAGCGCGCGGCACGTAGGCGGTGGGCAACACGCGATCACCCTCGGAGATCCCGGCGAGCAACTCGTCGAGCCGCGCGCGCTGCGCGGAATCGCCGGCGCAGGCGCGGTCGAGAAAAGCGGCGCGCTCGGCGAGGGGCAGCGCGCGGGCGTCGGAGAAAATATCCTCGTCGTTGCGCATGGGTCGGGCGGTGGGAGTGCGAGGGTTGGCGGAGGTTTCGGCGAGCACAAATCCCGCCTGAGGATCAGGCGGGATTTGGGAGCGGATGCGGGGGCTGTTAGGTGGGAGGCTTACTGGTTGCGTTTTTTGACCGCGACTTGGCTGACGCCAGTCGTCTCGGTGTCGCTGCGGACGTTGAACGTGAACGTCTGCACGACGCGCGTATCGACGGGCTTGCCGTCCTTCAACGCGGGCGTGAACTGCCATTTCTTCAGCGCATCGAGCGTCGCTGTGACGAACTCGGGGCTGGTGCTGTCGACGATTTTGGCGTCGGTCACGGCGCCCTTGGCGTTGACCGTGAACAAGACGGTGACCTCCGCCGCCGCCGCGGCGTGACGCATCATGTAAGGGTATTTCGGCGCGACGGTGGCGACAGGTTGCGCGGGGCGATCGATGGCCGGAGCCGAGTCGGCGGCGGTGAGCGGCGCGGCGGCGGCGAGGACGAGCGTGAGGGCGAGGAGGCGGGAGCGGGTCGAGGAGTTCATGGCGATGATGGATTTGATTTTTGGTTTTCGAGCGGGCCGCGCCGGGATGGGCGGTCGTTCAGCCATCAACGCGGAATCGGGCGCGCCAAAGCGCCATCGGGGCAAAAAAACTTTCGAAATGTTGCGGCTATGGAGCCGCGACGCCCCCGCCGCGCTATTCGCAACCGACGCGGCGAGGGCGCCGCGTCCCCATCGGGAATCTGACTCAGTCGCGCAGGCGCTTGATTTCCTTGCCGAGCCAGGCCTTCGCAAACGCGAGATCGCGGTCGGCGGTCCGGGGAGAGATAGCGAGGGTGCGGGCGATGTCGTCGAGCCTGAGCCCGACGAAATACCAGAGCTTCACGAGTTCGGCCTTCCGCGGATCATGGGCGGCGAGGGCGTCGAGCGCGTCGTTCAGCTGGAGCAGTTCCTCGTCGGCGAGCGGCGCGGCGACGTCGAAGCCGGTGGCGTTGGCGCTGATTTTTTCGACGGCACCGCCGTGGCGGAGGGCGTGTTTGCGGCGGGCGTTGTCGACGAGGATACGGCGCATCGCCTCGGCGGCGGCGGCGAAAAAGTGGGCGCGATTTTTCCAATCAGGCTGCGCGTCGCCGCCGAGGCGCAGCCACGCTTCATGCACGAGGGCGGTGGGCTGGAGCGTCTGGCCGGGCGACTCGCGCGCCATCTTGGACGCGGCGAGTTTGCGAAGCTCGGCATAGACCAGCGGGAGGATTTTTTCCGCGGCCGAACCATCGCCGGAATCGGCGCGCTGGAGGAGAAGGGTGAGTTCACCGGGATTCACCTCGCCAGCGTGGAAGTCTCGGCTGGAGCTGAACAGGCGAAACCGTTGCAAATCTCACCCGTCGGGGCGGACCGCCCCGAGTGCGGCGACCCAACTCACGGCAACTTCGAGTCGGGGTCCGTGGCCTTGTCGTAGCAGTCGAGTTTCGCGCCGGGCGGCTGCCATTCGGGACGCAGGCGAACGTCTTTCGCGCCCGAAACTTCGCCGGGCGCGGAGTGACCGGGCGGCGAATCAGCCTTGCGCATCTCCCACCAGCACTGGCCGCAATGGTTGTGCTCGTGGTCGATAACAAAGCCGGCCTCGCGCATCATAGGGCCCGTCCAGCCCATGCAGTGGTCGCAATAGTCGCGGTAGTTCTCGAGCCCGTTGCGCAGGAGAAAGCCCTTCGAGGGGCAGTCGTGCATGTCGATGCGGAAGACTCCGGACTTTGCCGTGATCGCGAAGCCGAGATCGGGCGACTCTTCGGCCAGGGTGTGGCCCCAGTATTTCGCCATGCCCGCGAATCCCTCGCGCTGGATGAGGTCGCGCGCGTGCCGCTGGCTGTCGCGGTTGATCGCCTCGTCCCAGTAGTCGCGCACCAACGCATGGCCGCCCTCGCGCTCGAGCCAGCCAAAGGTCCATTCATAGTGCCCGCAAAAATCGTAGCAGCCGATCATGAGCGCGCCTCCCGGATGTCCGCCGGATTCTGCGGCGCGAGGCCGGCGTCGGCGCGCGCGTAGGTGTGCCGGCAGCTCCCGTTGCCGCCGCTGAGCCGCATCGTCAGGCCCGCGGCCTCGGCCCGCGCCGCTCCGAGAAAATAGCAATGCTGGCAGTATTCGCGCACGATCTCGCGGCCCCCGGCGCGCAGGTGCTTGATCGCGGGACACTCGGCCACTCCCACTTCGACACGATCCCCGTGCTCGATCACTTCGACGCGGGCGCCGGGCTCGGCGGCAAAAAAATCCCGCCAATACTGCGCCACCGCGGCGAGCCCACCCTCGCGCCACTTTCTATTCACCGGCGCGAAATACCCCCGCCCCAGATCGCCGAGGTAGCGTTGCCAGCCGGCGGCACCGAGCCGCGCGAGCAGGAAACGAAACGTGGCGTTGGTCGCGAAATAGAAATCGGCCGAGCCCTGCGGCTTCGTGTCGAGATACGGCAGACTGGATTCGGCGGGTCGGCCCATGGATTGGAAATAGCCAGTGCGCGCGCGCTGCCGAGGCTGGAATTGCCCTGCGCCGCGCCACACGCCAGCACGACCACCCAAACTTCCGCTTGCGGGAAAAACCACTTCCTTCCACTGGTCACTTCGCATGAGCAGCGACCACCGCGCCCTCGATCTTCCCCGCCGGGTGTCGCTCTCCGGGCAGGCGGCCGAGGCGATTCGCCGGGCAGCGCACGAGGGTGCGTGGCGGGAGTTTCTGCCAAGCGAGCGGCGGCTCTGCGAAATGCTGCAGGTCAGCCGGCCAACCGTCCGCACCGCGCTGCAACAGCTGGCCAAGGAAGGTCTGATCGAAATCCGCCACGGGCGTCGCAACCGCCTGCTCGCCGCCGCCGGCCGCGCCGCCGCCGCCCCGAGCCGGCTCGTCGTGCTCGTCTCCCACGAACCGATCGCGCACACGACGTTTACGGCGTATCAGGGGCTCATGGAAATGCGGACGCACCTCGCCGAGCAGGGCTTCACAACGGAGACGCTCGTGTGTCCGCCGCAGGGCGCCGCCGCGCAGGGACGGAAGCTGGCGGCGTTTCTGCGGCAAAACCGCGTGCTGTGCTTCGTGCTGCTCTCGCTGCGCCGCGAACTGCAGGAGTGGTTTGCCGCGCGCGGCGTGCCCGCGCTCGTGCTCGGCTCGTGTCATCCGACGGTGCGGCTGCCCTCGCTCGATGTGGACTACCGCGCGGTGTGCCGCCACGCCGCCGGCGTGCTGCGCGCCAAGGGCCACCGGCGCATCGCGCTGCTGGTGCCCGCCGCCAACGTCGCCGGCGATCTCGCGAGCGAGGAGGGGTTTCGCGCGGGCCTGGCGAACGCCTCCGAGGGCAACGAGGCGCTCGTCGTGCGGCACAACGGCACCGTCGCCGGCCTGCACGCCAAGCTCGACGCGCTCTTCGCACGCGGCGCGCCGCCGACGGCGCTGCTGATCGCGAAACCGCAGCACGTCTTTTTCACGATGGTCCGCCTGCTCCAACGCGGCCTGCGGGTGCCGGACGACGTGTCGCTGATCGCGCGCGACTACGACCACCTGTTCGAGGGCGCGCTGGCGCACTACCGGTTTGAGGGCGAGACCTTCGCCCATCGGCTCTCGCGGCTCATGCTGCAACTGGTCAACGAGCGCCGACTAACGCTGGAGCCCAACTTGATTTTCCCGCGCTACGTCGCCGCCGACACCGTGCACGCGCGCCGCGCGTAGCGGGAGGGACGCGGGTGGGACGCGCGGGGAAGCGCGCGGAGAATTTCTGCAACGGGCATCTGAGGCGACCCGTGTCCGTGAACATCCGCATCGGCGGAAAAGCCGAGCCGGAGCGATCGGCGGCCCCGGACGCTACTTCAAAAACTCGCCCCAGACGGCGGGGGATTTGAAATCGGGGACGGGTTCGCCGCCGACGAGCGGGACGGCGGCGCGGGCGTAGGTCTCGTAGCGCGCGGTGAGATCGCGGACGATCTCGGGGTGCGCGGTGGCGAGGTTTTTCGATTCGGACGGATCGGTGGCGAGGTTAAAGAGCTCGATCTGTTGTTTCGCGGCGTCGGCGGAGTTGCTTTCGGAGCGGAGCAGATCGGCCCAGGAAAAACTGTTCGGCGGGGTGCCGCCCTTGAACTTGAGGTGGCCGTTGACGACGAGTTTCCAGTCGCCGCGACGCAGCGCGCCGGTGCCGGGGGCGGCGTTGATGAGGAGTTCTTCGTGGATGGGCGCGGCGGAGGAATTTTTTGCGATGAGCGCGGGCCAGAGATCACGGCCATCGAGGGTGACGGCAGGATCGGATTTCGCGCCGGAGAGGCGGAGGAGCGTGGGGTGCCAGTCGGCGATGTGGAGCGGCTGCTCGACGCGCGTGCCGGCGGGGAGCGTGCCGCGCCACGAAGCGAAAGCCGGGACGCGCACGCCGCCTTCGTAGACGCTGCCTTTTTGGTCGCGGAGGGGGCCGTTGTCGCCGACGGGGAGGTTGGCGCCGTTGTCGGAAGAGAAGACGATGAGGGTTTTTTCGCGGAGGTTTTTCCTCTCGAGGGTGGCGACGATGCGGCCGATGGCGTCGTCCATGTGCGCGATCATGGCGACGTGGGTGCGGCGTTTTTTGTCGGCGATGTGGGCGAAACGCGCGAGCCACGCGTCGGTGGCTTGCAGCGGGGTGTGCGGGGCGTTGAAAGCGACGTAGAGGAAAAACGGCTTCGCGGTGGTGTCGTGTTTCTCGATGATCGTGATCGCTTCGTCGGCGATGAGGTCGGTGGCGTAGCCTTCTTCGCGGAGGGCGCGATCGCCGCGGTGCCAGTCGAGTCCGCCGTCGCGCAGGTGCGTGAAATAGTCGGTCATGCCGAGGTAGAAACCGTATTGGTGATCGAAGCCGCGCGCTGTCGGGAGATATTCGGGCGCGCCGTTGCCGAGGTGCCATTTGCCGGCGAGGGCGGTGAAGTAGCCGGCCTCGCGCAGCGCTTGCGGCAGCGTGCGCGCGGTGAGCGGGAGGCCGTGGCGCGACTCGGGCTTGATGACGCCGAGCTGGAGGCCGAGGCGCATCGGGTAGCGGCCGGTCATGAGCGCGGCGCGCGTGGGCGTGCAGACGGGCTGGACGTAGAATTGCTCGAGGCGCACGCCGCTGGCGGCGAGGGCGTCGAGGTGGGGCGTGGGGACTTCCTTGGAACGGTAGCCGATGTCGGCGAAGCCTTGGTCGTCGCTGAGGAGGAAGAGGATGTTGGGACGCGGAGGCGGCTGCGCGGCGCGCGCGGTGAGGGCGGTGAGGGCGGAGAGGGGGAGAAGGAGGGAGAGGGGAAGAAAAATGCGGAGGCGCATGGGTAAGGGAGAAGCGGCGGGAATCGGCGGAGGGGCGACATTCCTGTCGCCCGTGGGGAGACGGCGACAGGAGTGTCGCCGATCCGAGGGTCGGCGGCTGGAAAGCCGCCGCTCCGTTTAGAAATTTCCGGTGACGCCGAAATTGAAGCGCATGCCGTTGTAGCGGATTTTCTGGGGGCGGTAGTTGTCCTTGCCCTGCACGCGGACGACCGTCTGGTCGAGGGCGTTGGTCCAGTCGCAGAAAAACGAGAGGTTGCGGCGGAGCTGGTATTTCACGTTGAGCGCGCCGTCGATGCGCTCGTCGTCGTAGATGCGCGCGGCGGGGTTGGCGTTGTAGGAATTAAGGAAGCGGTCGTTGTAGTTGTATTGCGCGCGGACGGTCCAGCGGGCGCGCCGCCATGTGAGGCCGACGTTCCACGCGACGGGTGTGAACTGCGCGAGCTGGTCGTCGGTCACGGCGCCGCCGCTGTTGTAGTTACCCTCGGAGCGGATGATGGTGTAGGTGGCGTAGACGCTGAAGCCGCGGAGCAGCTCCGGGAGAAACACGAGCTGCTGGTTGTAGCTGAACTCTAGGCCCTGCGCCTTGCCCGTGCCGCCGTTTTTCTTCGTCGAGAGCAGGTAGCCGGCGTAGCTGCCGTTGAAGCCGTTGTCGGCGCCGGCGGGGAGCACGCGCGAATCGGCGAAGATGAAATTGCTCAGGTCTTTTTGGAAGGCGCCAACGCTGAGCAGGCCGGCGGGCTCGAAATAAAACTCCGCGCTCACGTCGTAGTTTTTCGCACGCTGCGGGCGGAGGCCGGTGTTGTTTTGCGAGATCGTGAGGTTGGGATCGCTGATGGTGGTGTCGGGCATCAGATCGCCGAAGCTGGGGCGCGACATGCTCGTGGAGTAGCTGGCACGGAGGAGGAGATTTTTCTGCGCGGCGTAGCGGAAGTGCAGGCCGGGGAAATATTCCGTGTAGGAGGATTTGCGCGTGACGCGCGAATACTCCGCCTGCAACCGCGCGAGCCGCTGCGCCTCGGGCGCGGTGGCGGCGAGCGCGGGGACGATGGGGCGGTTGACGAAACCGGTCGCGGCGACAGCGGTCTTTTCCATGCGCACGCCGGGGAGGATGCGGAGCTTGCCGACATCGAGCGTGCCCATCGCGTAGGCGGCGTAGATGTCCTCGCGCGCGCGGCCGTCGCTCGCGAACCCGTCGCGCGCGGTCGTCACGGCGTCGTCGAGCCAGAGGTTGCGCGAGCCGAGAAAACTGGAATACGCACGGCGCACATCGGGCCACTCGGCAAAGGTGTAGCGGCCGGAGAAACCGTGGTGCGTGTAGTTCGTGAGCTTGAACTGATTCAGGTTGTCGTCGGCGGAGATGATGCCGTCGGGGCCGACGTAGGTGGAGGTGGTGCGGTTGAAATCGACGTTGGTCTTCTGCGCGCGGTAGCGGAAGCCGGACTTGAGCGAG
>JBEANZ010000468.1:0-5715 GCA_041165185.1 Verrucomicrobiota bacterium
CGGGAAAGAAAATTTCGGGCTACAGGCCGCACCAAACACATGATCCATACGGCAGCCGGTCCCTGATGACCAAGAGGCCGACTCCAAATTTCTACCGAGAACTCGTCAAATGCACACAAGACGTGCGTTTGCTGCGGGAGACGGCGTTAACCGTAACCAATGTCGGCATGCTCGCGGCGAAGGAGATTCGAGTGGAACTCGTCCTACCAGATCCAAAGCGCGTCTGGGAATTCTGCGCAGAAGGTGATTTTCCTACCCAAACGCCAAGCCGCTATAGCGACCCGTTCATGGGGCCCCCGGTAGTGTTTAGAGGTGCTCACCGGTCGGGGGAACCAGACTATGAGTTCGACTACATCGACGGCGCCTGGCACCTCACGTTCGAATTCGGCCACCTTCAACCGGGTCGGACGCTCTGGCCGGCGCTGAAGGTCTATGTCGGCGCGAGAGAAGCAGCCACGGTTACCCTGACCGGGCGAGTAATGGCTGATGGCCTCTCCACCGCGGCATCGTGCAGATTGGATCTCACGGCGCGGGTGAGCGAAAGCGAAGGGAGCCTCGACGAGCTACTGAAACGCCTCAAGGCGCTCAAGCAGTCGGATGACGACTAATGGCAGGCTGTGCCGTTCGCACCTCAGTGAAATACCGAGCGGGCACACGTCATTTTGGCCGCGACTTTCAAGGTGCACGCCAACGAGCCCGCCAACATCCTCAACAACGCCACCGACCGCTCGCTCATCATCCTCGACGAAATCGGCCGCGGCACCTCCACCTACGACGGCCTCGCGATCGCGTGGTCCGTCGTCGAACACCTGCACCGCGACCCCGCCCGCGGCCCGCGCACGCTCTTCGCCACGCACTACCAGGAGCTAACCCAACTCGAGAAACACCTCCCGCGCCTGCGCAACTTCTCCGTCGCCGTGAAGGAGTGGAACGACGAAATCGTCTTCGTGCGCCGCGTGATCCCGGGCGCGGCGGACCGCAGCTACGGCATCCAAGTGGCCCGCCTCGCTGGCCTGCCCCTCACCGTGATCGAGCGAGCGAAGACGATCCTCGCGAAACTCGAAAGCGACGACACCGCCGTCACCTTACCCGCCGCTCCCGCCGCGAAACCGAAGAAGAAAATCACCGTCGCGCCGGCGGACGACGCGCAGTTGAGTTTGCTGTAGGCCAGCGCGCTTGCGCGCGCCCAGTGCGGCATAGCGCGGAAAATGCGCCCGCTCTCAGGCCAGCGAAAATCCCAACAGGCGCGCCGCGTCGTTCATCCGCCGATCCTTGGAAAAGAGGGGACCGGCGACGGTGTTTTGAAACGTCGCCAGATGGATCGCGTCGAGCGTGCGCAGCGGGACCGCAGGATGGACCTCGCGCATGATTTCAACGGCATCCAGCACGGTGTCGCCGCTCAACTCCATGAGATGCACCCTGCGCGCGCCGACATCGGCGAGAAAGGTCGCCCACGCCTCGGCGTGAACCTCGGGCGTGATGTAGCCGGCGCGCTCTTTCTGCATCAACGCCGAGGCGAGCTCACCCCACGCGAGTTCCGAGGTCGTCATCGGTTGCCGCCCGATCAGCGCGGCACACTCGGCGGTGTCCGGCTCACGCACGTAGAGCTTCACGAGCACCGATGAATCGAGATACATCGGCTCAGTTGCCGGCGTCCCGTTCCGCCCGAATCATCGGGGTGGAATCGGGCGTCATCGGCATCGAGTTGAGTAGTTTCCAGTTCGGCTTGAAGGGCTTGCCCCGGATCACCGGCTTGTAGGACACAATCATCGCGGCAGGCACGCCGTCGCTCGTGATGACGATCTCCTCGCCGCCAGCCGCGCGCTGGAGCAGGCTGGAAAGCTGGTTCTTGGCCTCGCGCACGCCGAGCGCGTCGCGGCGCAGGCCGTAAATTTTGCCGTCCTCGCGGATTTGCGCGGCGGTTACCCGCGTCGGCCGTTGGCGAGCGAGCATCGGAGTCGAAGTGATTTTCTTCTTCATGCCCGCGATGTGGCCTCATGCGGCCACCGCCGTCAAGTCACGCCCCTCAGTGTGTCGAAATCGGACGCGAACCCCGCTCGTTTGGTAGGCCGCGAGCTTGCTCGCGCTTCGGAAGAGCGCCCGCAAGCGGGCGGCCTACACTCCGTCGCGCCCGCGCCGGCCCACGCCGTTCCCTCACCCCGTTTTCCCGCGCCGGATCGCCCAGAGTTGGCGGGCTTGCGCGATGGTCGTTTTCAAGACCTCCGGCGTCAGGGCCTGTTTCGGGTCGTCGCCGATGCCGTGGTTCGGGCTCACGTGCGCCTCGATGCACAGGCCGTCCGCGCCATACGCCACCGCCGCCAGCGCGCAGGCGGGCACGTAGCTCGCCTTGCCCACCGAGTGCGACGGATCGACGACCACCGGCGCCCAGGTTTTTTCCTTCAGGAGCGGCGTGATGCTTTCGTCGGGATGGTTGCGGTAGCCGTCGAGCGTCGGCGCGGTGCCGCGCGGGCAGAGGATGATGTTGGGGTTGCCGAAGGCCGCGATGTATTCGGCGGCGGAGATGAACTCGTTCACCGCGCCCATGTGGATGCTGCGCTTCAGGAGCACGCACGCGTCGCGCTCGGCGATGGCGCGGCCGATGGCGCGGAGCAGCGAGTAGTTGAGGGCGTTGCGCGCACCGACTTGGAGCGTGTGGACGCCCGCGTCGAGCGCGAGGGGGATGTGCGCCTCCTCCATCACCTCGGTGTCGACGGGCAGCCCGGTGCGGCGCGACGCCTCCATCAGGATGTCGAGCGACTTGGTGTCGCCCTGAAACGTGTAGGGATTCGTCCGCGGCTTCCACACGCCGCCGCGGATCACGTGCGCGCCCGCCTCTTTCACCGCCGCCGCTGTCTCGTAAAAGTAGTTCGGGTTTTTCGGATCGATCGTGCAGGCACCGGCGATGATCACGAGTTGCTCGCCGAGCGTCACGCCGCCGAGCCGGATGCGGTGGCTCGCGAGGTCGGAGCGCTTGTCCATCAACTTGAACGGCGACTGGATCCGGTCGATGCGGTCGACGTAGTCGAGCCCCTCGAGCCGGTTGATCATGAGCTCCTCACGCTCGTCGCCGACGATGGCGTAGATGGTCCGCACCGCGCCGACGATGGGCTGAATCTTGCAGCCAAACTCCGCGACGATGGCGGTGATTTCGGCGAGCTGCTCGGGCGTGAGGCGGTTGGTTTTCGGGAGGATCATGGGCGGGAACCGCGCAGCTTCCGGGCATCCCGCCGGGCCTGTCAAAGGAACTTCTCGAACTCGGCCGGCAGCGGCGCCGTCGCGGCAAACGAAAACGTTTTCCCGCGCCACGCGTAGTCGAAACGGGTCTCCAGCGAGTGGAGGAACATCCGCTTCGTGCCCGCGATTTTCGCGAACGCGCGGTTCCGCGCGAAATCGCCGTAGGTCTGGTCGCCGACGATGGGGAGGTGGCGTTTCGCGCATTGCACGCGGAGCTGGTGGCTGCGGCCCGTGTGGGGCTCGAGCCGCAGCAGCGCGAGGCGCGGCTCGGCGGCGCCCGTGCGCACGACGCTCATTGCGCACTCGGCGGGCACGCGCCCGGCGTCGGCCGCCGTGCGGATTTTTCCGCCGCGCCGCTCGACGGCCAGCGCGTCGCGCCACAATTCGCGCGCGACGCGCGGCGCGCCGAAGACGAGCGCGTGGTAAACCTTGCGCACCTGCCGGCGCTTGAAATGCGCGCGCACCTCGGCCGCGAGCACGCCGTCCGCCGCCGCCAGGATCACGCCCGACGTGGCCGAATCGAGGCGGTTGAGCAGCCAGAGTCGACGCGTCGCGCCAGCGGCGTCGGTCCACTCGAAAAACTCGCCGTCCATTTCGTAGCGCGCGGTGAGGAGCGAGCGCGGCTCGTCACGCGGCACGTTGGGATGCGAGAGCGTGCCGGCGGGTTTCGCGAAGGCGGCGAGGCCGTTCGCATCGCGCGCCACGAGCGAGACCCCGCGCCCGAGCGGCAGCGTCGCCCAAAATGCCTCCGCCGCCGCGCTCACTGATAGTAAAACGTAAACGTCATCTCCTGCTTCTCGCCGAGCACGGCCTTCATGTCGTCCGTCCACGCGCCGTAGGGCGCGCGGTCCGTGATGCCGCTCACGCAGGTGCGGGCGCCCGTGTCGCCGGCGGTGCCGTCGACGGAGATGATGCGCGCGATTTTCCCCTCGGAGCCTTCCAGCACGAATTTCACCGTCACCGATGTGCCCGACGGCGGGTAGGTCCGGCTCTCGATCAGGATGCGCTCCCATTGCACCTGCACGGTCTCGAGCATTTTTTGGAGATACGCACCGTAGCTGCTCCATTTCGCGTCGACGGCGATGTTGCCGATGTTGGAGGTGCCGAACTTGTTCTCCGCAAAAATCGCCGGCCGCACCTGCTGTTGCGTCACGATTGAGGGGCGCGCGCGCGGCTTTTTCGGATCGATGGCGGGCTGGTCGGCCACGGCGTCGTCGGTCATCGGCGCGTTTTTCACGCCGGCCTGCGCTTGCTGGAGCGACGACGAGGTGGCGGGGATTTTCGCGATGTTGCTGCCGTAGGCGTTGGCGTCGTCGCCCTGTTTTTTCTCGAAGCCGCTGAGCGGGTTGATCTCGGGGCGCGGGGCCTTGGTGACGACTTCCTGCTGCGATTCGCTCGGCGGCGTGGCCTCGACGTGCTCGACGGGTTTCGAGAGCTGGCCGGTGACGATCTGCGTGGATTCGAAGTCCTTTTTCCCCTCCATCGCGGGGCGGTCGCTCTTGCCGTTGGGCGTCGGTTTTTCCTGCGCCACCTGCTGGTTCATGAACGAAAAATTCGTGGTCTTGTCCGGCGCCTGGTCGGGGGCGTTGGGGTTGGCCTCGACGAACTTGAACGGCTCCGGCGGCTTCGGCGGCGGTTGCGCGATGAACGCGTCCGGCGCCATCTCGATGCTGAACTGCTTCGACGCCTCGACCGGCGGCGCGGTGAACACCACGGGCACCGTCGGAAACAGCCGCGGCCCCACGAGCCACACGAACAGCACGTAAACAATCACCGCCGCCACCCCCACCGTCGTCGACCGCGATTCCGGATCGGCCCACGCGCGCACCCACATCCTCTGGACGAGGGTCGCGGGCGGGGGCGAAGCGAGGGTGGTTTCCATGCGGAGGACGGCGAAGGCTTATGGGAGAAGACCGCAGCGCGTCAAAATTTGTTTCGTCGTTTCGAGCGGCAGGCCGACGATATTTGTCAGCGACCCCGTGTAGCCGGCCACGATCAGTTCGCCGTGCTCCTGGATCGCGTAGCCGCCGGCCTTGTCGAGCGTGTGGACGCGCGCGAGGTAGGTCGCTATGGTCGGCTCGTCGAGCGCGCGCATCGTCACCTCGCTCGCCACGCCCTCGTCCACCCTCGTGCCGTCCGCCGCGCGGCGCAACGCGATCCCGGTGAACACCGTGTGCGTGCGCCCGCTCAGCCGCCGGAGCATCGCGGCGGCGTCGGCGAGGTCGCGCGGTTTGTTGAGCGCGGCGCCGTCGAGGAAGACGGTCGTGTCCGCGCCCAGCACCCACGCGGCCGGGTGGCGCGCGGCGACCCAGTCGGCCTTGAGCGCGGCGTTGTGGGCGACCATCACGCGCGGATCGGTGGAGGCCTCTTCGTGCTCGTTGACCTGGGCAGTGACGATTTCGAAGGCGACGCCGAGCTGCGCGAGCAGTTCGTGCCGACGCGGCGAGGCGGACGCGAGGATGAGACGCGGCTGCGGAGCCG
>JBEANZ010000469.1:0-3261 GCA_041165185.1 Verrucomicrobiota bacterium
GCGGGCCCTCGATCTCCAGCCACTTCACGAAAACTTTGCCGGGCTCTTGCTTGCCGAGGCGGCCGTTGAGCATGGTGAGTTCGTTTTCGCCGGAGCGGCGGCGGCGGACGACGGCGCGGAAACTCTGGCGGCCGGCGGGCACGCCGAGGCGCGCCTCATACACGCCGGGATTTTTCTCGTCGGGGGTGACGGCGAATTTCGTAACGAACGCGTCGTTCAGCGCGAGCGAGACGAACGTCGGACCGGGGTCCTCCTTGAACTCGATCGGTTTTTCGCTGCCCTGGCCGACGAGCGCGCCGCCGTCGCGCGTGGAGAACGCCTGAAAACGAACAAGGTAGTCGCCCGCGGCGTGGATCGGGAGCTCTACGTTGACGTCGTCCTCCTCGAGGCTGATGAGCTGCACCCAGCCGTCGCCGCGGTCGCCGACGGCGTTGAAGCCGATCTTCGCGAGGCTGGCGGGGACGCGCACGGTGCGGCTGCGGACGGGCTCGGTGACGAGCGCGGCGTCGAGCACGCGGTCGGCGGCGGCGAGATATTTTTCGAGGAGCGAAGGCGGGAGCGAGAGCACGTCGCCGATGTTGTCGAAGCCATAGCCGGAGTCGTCGGGCGGGAAATCGGCGGCGGCGTTGAACTCGACGCCGACGAGATCGCGGATGGCGTTGGCATACTCGGCGCGATTGAGGCGGCGCAACGTGACGCGGCCGGGATCGGGATTGGCGGGATCGAGTTGAAAGAGTTCGCTCTCGATGAAGCGGGCGAGGCGTTCGCGTTCGTCGGCAGTGGGAAACGCGGCGGCATCGTCGGGCGGCATCTCGTGGCGGGCGACGACGCGGTGGACGGAGGTCCAAGTCTTACGGTCGGCGCGGATGGCGGCGACGGAGCGGAAATCGTCAAGGGCGATGCCGGATTTCTTGTGACCGTCGCCGTGGCAGTCGTAGCAGTATTTTTGCAGGAGTGGGGTGATGTCGCGGTCGAGGGAGGGAGTGGGCTCGGCGGCGGGGGCGAGGGTGGTGAGAAAAAATAGGCCGAAGGGGACGAATGCGACCGATGGGACGCGGCGAAACGAGAACGGCGAGGAGCGGCGCACGAGCGGAGCGAGAGTTACTTGAGCAGACCGCGGTCGCCGAGCCACTCGAGGAAACGCGCGTGCCACGTCGAGACGGCGAGGTGCGGGCGGTCGGGGCGGACGCCGAAGCCGTGGCCGCCGGCGCTGTAGATGTGGAGCTCGGCATTGACACCGGCTTTGCGGAGCGTGGTGAAAAACGCCGCGAGTTGATCGGGCATGCGATCATCGTAGGCGCAGGCGAGGAAGGCGGGGGGCGTGGCGTCCTTCGACCACGTGAGGTCGGTGCGGTTGAGGCCGCCGGGATAAATCGGCGCGAAGAAATCGGGACGGGATGAAACGCGCTCGAGGGCGTCGGTGGCGGAAGCATTTCCGGTGTCGTGCTTCGCGGCGGCGAGGAGGGCGAGTTCGCCACCCGCGGAGAAGCCCATGATGCCGACGCGCGCGGGGTTGACGGAAAACTCGGCGGCGCGGGCGCGCACGAGACGGATCGCGCGCGAGGCGTCGGCGAGCGCGTCGCGTTCGATGGTGTAGGGCTGCGGCGCGCCGCGCGGCGTGGAGGTGTCGCGGGCGAGGCGGTTCTTCAGGACGAAGGCCGCGATGCCGCGCTCGGCGAGCCAGCGCGCGAGATCGTAGCCCTCGCGATCGATGGTGAGCTGCATGTGGCCGCCGCCGGGGGCGATGATGACGACGCAGCCGGTGGCCTTGTTTTTCGCGGGGAGAAACGGTGTGAGCGAGGGCGCGTGGATGTTGGAGATGATCGGGAAAACGAGGTCGGGTTCCTGCCGGTAGCTGACGTGCTCGGGCTCGCTCGCGCGCGCTTCGGAGCCGGGCGCGCCGGCGGGCCAGAGGGGAATCGCGGTGGGGTGCGCGGATTCGCTGGGCGGCGTGGAGGGGATGGCGGGACCGCCGGGGGCGAGGTTTTGAGGGAAGGGGGCGACGGGGCGGGGCGCGGAGAGATCGGCGGCGGAGAGCCCAATCATGAAGGGCCACAGAAGGCACAGAAGGCGCAATAAACGAACCGGCGTGACGGGCTTCATGATTCGGTGGGAGGAAGGGGACTCAGCCGGAACAAGGCTGTGGAGAAACCACAGATGAACACAGATGGACACAGATACGGAGGAGGAGACGACGCAGCCGGGTATTGATTAGCGCGCACCGTTTGGCCCGGCCCGCGCCGACCGCGGATCGCCGCCAAGTTACTCCGACCATCCGTGTTCATTTGTGTCCATCTGCGGGTCAACTGATTCGTTCCGACTCACGGCGCGCCGAGCATCTTGCGGTCGGCGAGCCACTCGGTGAAGCGCGTGGGCCAGGCGCCGTTGGGGCCTTTGTTGCTCGCGCGGACGCCGAAGCCGTGGCCGGCGCCGGCATACATGTGCAGCTCGGCGCTCGCGCCGGCGCGTTTCGTTTTCAGGTAAAACTCGGCGAGGCCCTCGGAGATGTTTTGGCGATCGCCGTAGCCGGCGGCGAGGAAGACGGGAGGCGTTTCCTTGGTCACGACGATGTCGGTGCGCGGCAGGCCGCCCGGATAAATCAGGCCGTAGAAATTCGCGTGTGCGCTCTGGCGGTCGATCGGATCGGGGGCGGCGGGGGCGCCGTCGGCACCGCGCGTGGCGGCGAGGAGGGCGACTTCACCGCCGGCGGAAAACCCGATGATGCCCACGCGCGCGCCATCGACGCCCCACTCGGTCGCGCGGCTGCGCACGAGGCGGAGCGCGCGTTGCGCGTCGGCGAGCGCGTCGCGGTCGATGGTGTAGGGCTGCGCGGCGCCGGCGGGCACGGTGTCGTCTTTGGCGAGGCGGTATTTGAGCACGAACGCGGCGATGCCGTGGTCGGCGAGGAACTGGCCGACGTTTGTGCCCTCGTGTTCGAAGGCGAGGCGCGCGTGGCCGCCGCCGGGCGCGACGATGACGGCGCAGCCGGTGGCCTTGTCCTTCGCGGGGAGGTAAACGGTGAGCGTCGGGTGGTGGATGCCGGAGACATTGGAGCCGGCGATTTTTTCGGGCAGGGCCTTTTTGTCCTCGGAGCCGGGCGCACCGTTGGGCCAGAGCGGGACGACGGTGGGCGCGGCGGCAGCGAGGAGCGCCGGCACGGTGGCGAGCGCGTGGAGCGAGAGCAGGCGGAGGTGTTTCATGGGGAGAGGCGGGCGGGGGGAGTCCGGGCGGGCGATCAGTTGGTTTTGGGTTGGAAGGAAA
>JBEANZ010000470.1:0-3515 GCA_041165185.1 Verrucomicrobiota bacterium
GCGCGACGGCCCCATCAACCTCTCCGCTCGCACCCAACACTACGCGTCCCACCCCGCCGCCGCCCTGCGTTTCCTGCGTTCCGCCCACCCCACTTCATGACGCCATACCGGAATCCCGTGACCCATGGCTCACGATTCGTCGTCCACCGGCCGCTCCAATTCCTCACGGCACTCGGCCATCACGCGGAGCCAGATTTCGCGCAGATCAAACAGCCGCGGCACCGCCTCCTCGCGCCACGCCGCGACCGCGCGGTGGTGCGCAAAACCGTCCGCGTGCACCATCGCCAACACGCCGTTGAGCGCCGTCAGCGACCGCTTGAACAGGCTCACCGCCATCGCGTAGTCGCCAAAGTCGAGGACATAGACGGCCTGCATCGCCTCGTGTTCGGCGCGATGGATCGCGTCGAGCAACGCGATGGCCGGCTCCTGCGGCGCGCGGCGCGGATCCGCGGCGAGGACTCGCCAAGTCTCCGTCAGGCTCCCGAAGATCCCGCGCGTCGCGACGTAGATCGGGTTCTGGTGCAGCGTGTAAACCTCGTCGTCGTCCTCGATTTCGTCGTCCTCGTCGTCGCCGGCGCAACTCCAGCCCATCGCCTCGGCGACGGTGTCGATGCGGTCCGGATCGCGGCGGCGGGACTCGTAGAGTTTGCGGTAGCGCGCCACGGCCCCGTCCTGCTCGCGGAGGTAGCGTTCCCAGTCGAATTCGTTCCACTCCAGGTCGTCGCGCTCGTTGAATTCGCCCTGCGGACCGCCGTCGGAGTCGGGATTGCTCATGTCGTGCGGCGAGACTGAGCGGCGGCTTTTCGTGAACGCAAATAAAATTCCGGCGCGCGCCGGCGCGTTTGCGGGTTGAACCGCCGCACCGCGTTTCCCAACGTCCCCGCCTCCCGCATGGCCGACACGCATCACGCCTCCGTCCTCTTCTCCGGCCATGTGCAGGGTGTCGGATTTCGGTTCGCGGCGTTACAGGTCGCGCGCGAGTTCGAGGTGGCCGGCTTCGTGCGGAACCTCGCGGACGGCCGCGTCGAGCTCGCGGTTGAGGGCCGCGCCGCCGAGATCGAGGCGTTTATCGCCGCCGTCGGCGAACGCATGCACGGCTACATCCGGAAAACCGAGCGCACCGACGGCACGCGCCCGGCGCAGTTCCGGGGCTTCACGATCCGATGAGCGCCGACACGTCCGTCCCGGCCGTCGAGTTGCGCGGTCTCACGAAGGATTTTTCCGTCGGCCTGCGCGGCGTGAAACTGCGCGCGGTCGACGCCCTCGATCTGCGCGTCGAGGCGGGACAGATTTTCGGCCTGCTCGGGCCCAACGGCTCCGGCAAAAGCACGACGATCAAGCTGCTCCTCGGCCTCCTCGAGCCCACGCGCGGGACGTGCCGCGTCTTCGGCGAATCGAGCGCCCGCGTGGAGTCGCGGCGCGAGGTCGGCTACCTGCCGGAGTCGCCGTATTTCTACCGCTACCTCACGGGCCGCGAGCTGGTGAATTTCTACGGCCGCATCTGCGGCCTCGCGCGCCGCGGCCTCGCGGAGCGCGTGGCCGAAGTCATCGCGTGGGTCGGCCTCACGACGGCAGCGGATCGGCGCGTCGGGACGTATTCGAAGGGCATGTTGCAACGCATCGGCCTCGCGCAGGCTCTCGTGCACGACCCGCGCCTCGTGATCCTCGACGAGCCGACCGCGGGCGTCGACCCGGTCGGCGCGGCGGCGATCAGCGAGCTGATTCTGCAACTCAAGGCGCGCGGCAAGACGGTCCTGATGACCTCGCACCTGCTCGGCCAGATCGAGGATGTGTGCGACCGCGTCGCCATCATGGATCGCGGGCGGCTCATCCTCGAGGGCGCGGTGCGCGACCTCGTCGGCCGGCCCGACCGCCCGGCGATCGCGACGGAGAAACTCGGCGCCGAGGATCTCGCGGCGTTGCGCGCGTGGTTCGCGGCGCGCGGCCTGCCGTGCGAGGAGAGCGCCGCGCCGCGCCTGCGGCTCGACCGGATTTTCCTCGAGCGCGTCGGACCGCGGCCGGAGGGACCGGCATGAGCGCGGTGCCCTTCTCCCCCACCCGCGTCGCCCTGATCGCGGGCAACACGATCCGCGAGGCAGCGCGGCAGAAGCTCTTCGGGTTCTTCCTCGTGCTGGCGCTCGCGCTCGTCGGCGGCGTGCAGTGGTTTCGCGATTTCAACTTCGGCGCACCCGAGCTGAAATTCCTCGCGGACTTCGGGTTCGGCGCGATGGCGTTTTTCGGCGCGGCGCTCACGGTCGCCGCGACCGCGCAGCTCTTCTTCGGGGAGATCGAACAGCGCACGGCGCTCACGCTGCTGGCGAAGCCGGTGTGGCGCGCGGAGTTTATTTTCGGAAAGTTTCTCGGCCTCGCGGCGGTGGCCGGCGCGTTTTGCGCGCTGCTCACCGCGTTGCTGCTCGCGGTGCTGATGACGCGCGAGGCCGCGCTCGCGCGGGACGTGCCGGAGGCGTTTGCGCAGGGCGGCCGCATCGACGTCGCAAGCGTGCTCGCGGCGGCGTGGCTCCAGTGGCTCAAGCTGGCGGTGCTCGCGGCGTTCACGCTGCTCGTGGCGAGTTTTTCGCAGACGCAGCTTTTCACGGTGGTGATGGGCTTCCTCGTCCTCGTGATCGGGCACCTGCAATACCTTGCGCACGGCGCCTACGCGCGCGCGGGGTCGGCGGCGGGGCGGCTGTTGTCGGGACTGATCGAGGTCGTGTTTCCAAATTTCCAACTGTTCAACGTCGCCGATCAGCTCGGGCTCGGCGGCGCCGTCCCATGGGGGCACGTCGCGCGCGTGAGCGTCTACGGACTCGGCTACATCGGGGCGGCGTGCGCGCTCGCGGTGCTGAGTTTTCGTCGCCGTGAAATCTAGGCTCGCGCTCGCCGGGATGATCGTGGGCGGGCTCACGTTGACGGGCCTGGCGTTGCGCCCGCTCGAAGCGCGCGCGTGGCGCGACACCCGCGCGGCCCAGCCGGCGCTGCGCGTCGCCTCGGTGAACGCGATCGCGGGCCAAGGCGTGACGCTCGGGCTGCTCGGCGGCTTTCGCGCGATCACGGCGGATTTCGCGTGGCTGCGCGTTTACACCGAATGGGAAAAACACGATCTGCCGGCGACGGACGCGCTGCTGCGCCTCGCAACGACGCTCGATCCGCGGCCGCGGTATTTCTGGCTCAACGCCGCGCGCATCACCGCCTACGACATGACGGCCTGGCGCATTGTCGCCGCGGGCGGCTACGATGCGGTGCCCGAGGCCGAGCAGCATCGCCTCGGCCGCGAACAGGGCCGGCTCGCGCTGCGCCGCCTCGACGAAGCGATGGAGTTTCACCCCGCGAGCGCCGAACTCTGGATCGAGCGGGCCAACATCCAGCTCAACGCCGTGCGCGACGTCGCCGCCGCCGCCGAGTGCTACCGGCGCGCGTGGGAGCAGCCCGGCGCGCCCTACTACGCCGCGCGGCTGCACGCCGAGCTGCTCCGCCGCGCCGGGCGCAAGCCCGAGGCGCTCGCGTGGCTCGTGGCG
>JBEANZ010000471.1:0-3112 GCA_041165185.1 Verrucomicrobiota bacterium
TGACGTAGCGCACGACGGGCTGGTGCGCGGCGCCGGCGGGCCAGTCGAGGAACCACTCGCGCTCGCCGATCACCCAGCCGCCGCCGGGCTGCGGCGCGATGGCGGCGGACTCCGCGAGCAACACCCACGTGGACCAGGAGGGGAGCTTGCCCTTCAATTCGATCGTGCGCGTGAGGCCGCGGCCGTTGGCGCTGGCGACGAGGCGGTCGCGCACGTCGATGTCGCTGAGTTTGCCGAGGAAGGTCGGCGTGCCGTCGGCGTCGAGCGTGTAGCCGCGCGCGGTCCAGAGCGCGTCGGCCTGCTCGGGCCAGTCGCCGGTCGCGGCGTTTTCGATCAACGCGAGAGTGGGCTTGCCGTGGAAGGTGAGGGCGGGGCCGTTGGCGACGGCGGTCTGATCGTTGCCGCGGTTTTCCCACATCGCGTAGGTGTCGAGGAACGAGCCGCGCCACGCGCGCAAGACGGTGCCGGTCTCGGAATCGTAGGCGAAGTGCGCGCCGGCCGGCGAACCGACCGAGAGGGCGTAGAGCCGCTTGCGCGGATCGAACGGGACGAAGCCGCGCTGCACGAGCACGCGGTCGGTGGGCTCGACGACGAGCTTTTTGGTGGGCGCGGATTTGCGCCCGCCGCGTCCGCCTTTTTTCGTGGCGGCGGATTTGGGCGCGGCGTTTTCCTCGGGCACGGTCAACGCGTGCGGCGCGATGCCGGGACCCTCGGCGGTGAGTTCGAGGGTCGGGCGCATCGGCCCGCCCTGCACGAGATCGAGGCGGAAGGCGTGCGGGCCGGCGGCGAGCGTGACGATGCCCGCCGCGCCCGAGCGGTCGAGGGGCGTGACGGCGGGTTGGCTATCGATGAGGAGGCGGCTCGGGCCGCTCGTTTCCGTGGAGAAACGATACGCGCCGGCGCGCGGCACGGTGAGCGTGCCGGAGATCGCGAGGGCGAAGCGGCCGGTTTTTTCCACGGCGGCGTGCGAGAAATGTTCGAGCGCACCCTCGGCCTTGGGCGTCTCGGTGTCGTAGGCGCCGACGGCGGTGTAGTTGCCCGCGTAGAGTTTGTAGCGGAGATCGGCGGTGGAGATTTTTTCGCCGGTGAAGCGCTTCACGGCGAGGCGGCGGATCGCGTGACCGGGCAGGAGGTTGTTGCCCTGAATCATGAGCGGGCCGAGCGCGGCCTCATCCTTGAAGGCGCCGCCACGTGTCGCGCCGAGGCACTCGACGTTTTCTTGGATGGTGAAGCCGTTGAGCAGGACGCGCACGAAGCGGGCATTGCGGGTCTTCGTGCCGGACGCGTCGAAGCGCGGCGCCTCGAACTCGACGTGAAGGCGCTGCCACAGGCCGGGCGCGCGGGAGGCGTTGGCCTTGGGCGCGCTACCGCCGGTGTTGCGCTCGGCGGCGGGCTTGGACTCGTCGTAGGCGGGGAGGAGGCCGCCGTTGTCGGAGGCGGTGGCCGCGGCCTTACCCCAACTGTCGCGCACCTGGAGTTCGTAGCGGCCCTGAAAATAAAGCCCCGAGTCCGCGCCCGGCAGCATTAGGAACTCGAGATCGACCTCGAGATCGCCGTGCTCCCACGTGGTGAACAACTGGCCGCGCGCCTCGGTGGTGGCCTGACAGACGAGAACGCCGGTGCCCTCGGTGGCGGTGAGGGTTTTGTCGCGGCGCGGATCGCCGGCGAGGTCGCCGGCGATTTTCCAATTGGCGGCGGTGGGGCGAAACGCCGCGAGCGAATCGAGTGGCACGCGCTCAGGCGGGAGCGCGGACTGCGCGCGCGCGAACGTGGAGGCGAGAGCAAGAGCGCACGCGAGCGCGCGCAGCGGGACGAAGTGAAGGTGCATGGACGCGGGGAGGCGGAGAGACGGGGAGACGGGGAGGCAGGGAAAGGGCGGCGACGCTCGCGGTGCGCGCGGCGGAGGGCAAACGGGAATTTTTGCAGCGAAACCGTGGGGCAGGAAAACCGGGCAATTGGCGGCGAAAAAAAGCCGGGCGTGACTTCCCGGTTGAATGCAGGGCAAATTGGGATGGACTCAGCCGCAGCTCCAACGGGCACAATGGCCGGTCTGCACCGGGCCGACTACTCCTTCGGCTTCCGGCTCACTCCCCAGATCAGCCAGACGGCGAGCGCCATGAGGAGAATCAGCCACCAAAAATAACGCAGCTCGCGCGCGGCCATCTCGGCGAAGGCGGCGACGGGTTTGAACGACACGATCAGCACCAAGGCCACGGCAACCAGCGCCGCGAATTGCCAGAAGGCGCGCTGCCGCGGAGTCATCATGGCGTTGGGGGTTGCTCGACCGGGCCGATGGGCAGGAGCAGCGCAGCTCCGGAATTTTCCGGGCCGGACGGGACGACCATCGGTGAGCGGCCGTTCCAGCGTTCGACGATTTTCCAGCGGAGAAACGCCGGACTCTGCCGCAGAGCTTCGCCGCGCACGCGAATTGCCTCGGCCTCACCCCTCGCGCTGATGATGGCGGTCTCGGCCTCGACCTGCGTCTGCACTTGGGTGAAGCGCGCCTGGTTGGCCTGCTGCTCGGCGACCATTTTTCCCTCGATGGCTTTCTCGAGCTCGTGGGAAAGGTTGATGTCGCGCACGACGATGTCCTCGACGATCAGGAGCGAACCGATCTTGTGGGCGGCGGCGGTGAGGGCCTTCTTTTTGATTTCTTCGCGGCTCTTCACGATCTGCTCGGCGGTGAGCAGCGCGGTCACTTCCTTGATCGCCTCTTGCACGCGCGGCGCGATCAGGCTGTCGAACGGATCGCCGGCAAACTCGCGGTAGATCTGCACGACGGCGGCCTCCGGCACGCGATAGAGCACGCGGAGATCGATTTTCACCTGCTGAAGATCGGAGGAGAAACAGTCGGCGTGCACGGGCTGGGTGCGCTGGCGGATGTTCACCGCCACGATGCTTGTGACGAACGGCATCTTGAAACCAAAGCCCTCCGGTAAGAAACGGTCCTCGGTCTTGCCGAGTGTGACCTTGAGCCCGCGCGTGCCGGGCTCGATGACGTAGCTCGTGGCCGTGGCGAAAATCAGCAGAAGAAAGGCGAGCAAAGCGACGCCGATGAGCTTCGGCACGAGGAGAGGGTTCATGGGATCAGCGGCGGGCCGGACTTTTTGCA
>JBEANZ010000472.1:0-5556 GCA_041165185.1 Verrucomicrobiota bacterium
GGGCGTTCGGCGGTGGGATGCTTGCAATTTACGATCGCGGTTTCACGCTGCGCGGCCATGGGCTGGCTCTACGAAAAACTGATCCGTCGCGCGCTTTTCTCGCTCGATTCCGAGGTCGCGCACGAGCGCGGTGTGCAGGCGATGGCACTGCTCGGCCGCTTGCCGCCGCTGTGCCGCGCGCTGGAGGCGTGGGCGCTTCCGGCGGCCGCCGCGAAGCCCGTGCGGGTCTTCGGGCTCGCGTTTCCAAATCGCGTCGGACTCGCCGCCGGTTTCGACAAGAACGCCGTCGCCTGGCCCGCCGCCGCCGCACTCGGCTTCGGCCACGTGGAGATCGGCACCGTCACGCCGCTCGCGCAACCGGGCAACCCGCGTCCGCGGATGTTTCGCTACCCCGCCGAGGAAGCCGTGATCAACCGGATGGGTTTCAACAACCACGGCGCCGCCGCCGTCGCTGCGCGCCTCGCGCGCGCCCCCGGTCCGGGCGCGCGCCGGATCCCGCTCGGCGTCAATCTCGGCAAATCCAAGGCCGCCGATCTCGAGCACGCGACCGCGGACTATCTCGCGAGCTTCGCGCTCCTCGCGGACCACGCGGACTATCTCGTCCTCAATGTCTCGTCTCCCAACACACCAAACCTCCGCCAACTCCAGGACGAGTCCCGCCTCCGCGAACTCCTCGCCGCCGTCTCCGCCGCGAACCGCGCCCGCGCGCGCCGCGTGCCGTTGCTCCTGAAAATCGCCCCCGATCTCACGTGGCCGCAAATCGACGCCGTGCTCGGAGTCGTCGCGGAGTTCTCACTCGACGGACTCATCGCCACCAACACCACGCTCGCGCGCCCCGGCGCGTTTGCGGACGGCGCCGAAACCGGCGGCCTCAGCGGCGCACCACTGCGCCACCGCGCCACCGCGATTATCAATTACCTCGCGCGCGCCACGCACGGTCGCCTGCCCCTCATCGGCGTCGGCGGCATCACCGACGCCGACGGCGCGGCCGAGAAACTCGATGCAGGCGCGACCCTCGTGCAGGTTTACACGGGCATGATTTATCGCGGGCCGTTTTTCGCCGCCACGCTCGCCCGCGCGCTCGCCGATCGGCAGCGGCCGTAGGGTCAGGCGAGGCGAATTCACGCGAAAAAATTTCAGTGCTGGACAACGCCACCGCGATTCACCTTAGTCCGCGCTCCTCTCTTTTTTGGAACGCTCGGGTGGTGGAATTGGTAGACACACACGTTTGAGGGGCGTGTGCCGTAAGGCGTGCGAGTTCGAGTCTCGCCCCGAGCACCACTTTTTGATTCGGCCGATCGGATTTTGCGCGCGTCCCGCGCCGCCGCGGTCGCTTCGTCGGGAAACTGCTTGCCACGGTTGGGTCGCGCCCGACACTCCCGCCCGACTTCGACCCGCACCGCACCACTCAGCCAACACCCGCGGGCTCGCGCCCGCTTTCCCGTTAATGGACGACCAAGCACCCAAGGAAAACGCGCCGGAGAATTTCCCGGCCGTCTCGAACAAACTCGATCTATCGCAGCTGCAAAGCTTCAGCTTTGGCACGCAATGGGCCGTGGACAAAACGCCGCCCTCCGACGGTCGTGACCGTCCGCGCCGCGAGGATCGCAGGGATGGCCCGGGTGGAGGATTCGGCGGCGGCGGTGGAGCCGGCCGTGATCGGCGGGCGTTTCGCAAACCCGCCGGCCCCGGCGGTCCCGGCGGCGGCGGCGCTCCTACCGGCGGCGCGCCGGCGCGCGCGGAATTTTCCGGCGACCGTCCGCCCCGGCGCGACGGCCCGGCGGGCGGCGAGTTTCGCGGCGGCGGCCCTCGGCGCGATGCGCCCGGCGGCGGCGATTTCCGTGGCGGCCCACGCCGCGGCGGCTTCGGCGGTCGCGACGAGCAGATGGATCGCGGCCCCTACGAGAGCCCGTTCTTCAACGTCACGTTTTATCCCGAGGACACCAGTTTCGACACCCTCGTCCAAACCATCCGCAAATCCTCCCGCACGATTGAACTGTTCGAGATCGCGCGCACGGTCGTCGCGAAGTCGGATCGCTTTGTCGTGGTCGTCACGCGCAAGGCGCCGGGCGAATTTGATCGCCCCGCGCCCGCCGCCGAGGCCGCCGCGCCCCGCCCTGCAAAACAACCGATCTACGTCGCCGTGCCCGACGGCCTGCCGTTCGACACCGAGGACGCCGCCATCACCCACGTGATGAGCCAGCATCTCGACAAGTTTTTCGACCTCGCGGACGTCGAGGTCGATGCGCCGAAGGGCAACTATCAGGTCGTCAACAAATGCGGCGTGACCGGCGAGCTCCTCGCCCCGCCGAATTACCACCGCTACAACCAAATCGTCCAACAGCATCACGCCGCCAAGGCCGCGCGCATGTCGCTCGAGGCACTTCGCGCCCGCATCGAGACCATCCGCGACCCGGAAGCGGTCGCGCAGTGGTTGGAGAAGATGAAGAAGACCACCCGCTACACGTGGAAAACGGCGCCCGCCAAACGCGCCGCCGCCGCGCCGACCGACGGCGAGACGCCCGCGCCCGCCGCCGAAGCGCCCGCCGAGTCTCCGGCCCCGGCCGCCGACGCCGCCGCACCCGCGCCCGCCGAGACACCGGCACCGTTGAGCTTCGACGCGTTTGAAGACGCCCGCCTCCACCTCCTCACCCACGCCCGCGATCGCCTTGTCCGCCCGTTCGATCACGCGCGCTTCCACGGCAAAGTGATCGAGACGATGCCGCCCGGCGAAATCCGGCGCGCCGTCGAGGGCGCCATCGAGCGTCAGCGTCGGTTCCCGCTCGACACCGCCAACGCTCTGCGCGGCCGCCTGCGCCGCGAGCATTTCACGATCTTCAAGAAGGGATCCAAGGGCGTCAGCTACGTGTGCGCCGTGAAACGCAAGTTCCGCGTCCCCGGCCAAACCTTCGCCGATTCGATCGACCGGCTGATCACGTTCATCGAGCAAAACCCGATGGTCCGCGCGAGCGAGTTGCCTGCAAAACTCCTCGGCCTCGCGGCGCCGCGCCCTGCGCCCGCCGCCGCTCCGGTCGCCACCCCAGCCACCGAATCTGCCGAAACGCCCGCCGCACCCGCGCCCGCCCACGAAATTAGCATCGAGGACCGCGCGCGCATCGCGAAACTGAACAACGACCTCGCCTGGCTCGTGCGCGAGGGCTACGTCACGGAATTTATCAACGGCTCGCTCTACGCCGCGCCCGCAATGGTCGAGGCCCGCAAGAAAGAAGTCGAAGCCGAGGAGCACGATCCGGAGAATTTCCCGGAAGCGCCCCCGGCGCCCGTCACGTCAGAATCGATCGCCGAAGCGCCCGCCGATTCGACCACGGTGGCCGAAGCCCCCGTTGCCGACACGTCCGTTGCTGATGTGCCAGTGCCCGCAGCGGAAACGCCCGCGGCCGAGCCGGCAACGGCTGCGGCGACGTCCGAAGTTCCGGTCGCAACCGAACCCGCGGCGTCCGCCGAAGCGAAACCGGGCGCTCCAAGCGCGTAGCCGGACGTGAGCACCATGGTGCGGCCGACGCGATTCGTCGGCCGCCCTTGGGCCGGGTCGGGCGCCGCGTGCGTGACCGTAGTGGGCAACGTTTGAGTCGGTTCCGCGCGCGGCGCGCCGCCTCGTTGCGCCGAGATGGTTTGCTTCGACGCCGCGCCCTGCGCCACAAACGGGGCGCCCTCGCCGCGTGCTGCTTTTCTCCCTAAAATTTTTTGGCCGGCTACTCGCCGGCACTCCCGAGCCGCTCCTCCGCGCCGGTGCCGCCGTGCTCGGTGACGCGATTTTTTTCCTCCTGCCGCGAAGGCGTCGGCTCGTGTTGTCGAATCTCCACCACGCCTTTCCGGAGAAACCCGTCGCGTGGCACCGCGCTATCGGCCGCGAAAGCTGCCGCCGCATCGTCGAGACCGCGATGCTCTCACTCGCCACGCCGTTTCTCGGCGAGGCGCGGTTGAGGGAAATTGTCGCCGTCTCGCCGGAACTGCTCGCGGGTTTCGCCGCGCATCGCGCCGCGCCAGTGCCCACCCTCATCTGCTCGCCGCACCTCGCGTATTGGGAGGCGCAAACCTCGATGCCACCCAACATTCCCGGCGCGTTCCCCGAGTTCGGCATCATCTTCCGCCCGCTCGACCACGCCGCCGCCAACGCCTTCGTGACCGAGTCGCGCTCGCGCTTCGGCATGAGGCTCCTGTCGCGGAAGGAGGGTTTCGCCGAGGCGCTGAAAATCCTCCGCCGCCGCGGCTACGTCGGCGTCCTCTTCGATCAAAATGCCGGGATGCAGGGCGCGCTCACCACGCTGTTCGGGCGCGTGTGTTCGACCACCGAGCTGCCCGGCCTGATGGCCGAAAAATTCGCGGCGCGCGTGGTCGGGATTTTTCCGCGCCGTCTCGGCTTCTGGCGCATCGAGATCGGGGCGCACCTCGTCGCCGAGGGCGGGACGGCCGCGGGCGTCACGCTCGCGCTCAACCGCTGGCTCGAAAATCTGCTCTCCAACGACGACAACCTCTGCGCCTCGTGGCTCTGGGCGCACGACCGTTGGCGGCATCAGGACGTGCCGGCGAAACGGCTCCGCCTCGAATCAAAACGCGATCTCCTCGCCGCCGACTTGACGGGGCGGGGGCAGGCGCCGCTGCCGCGCCGCACGCGAATTTCCATCCGCCTCCCCAACTGGCTCGGCGATGTCGTAATCGCGCTCCCGCTGTTGCGCGCGCTCCGCGCGTCGCGACCCGACGCCGAGCTCACGCTGATTGCGAAAAAACAGTTTCTCCCGCTGTTGGCCGAGTGGAATGTCGGCGACCGGCTGCTGGCGCTGCCCCCGCGCGGGGCCGGATATTTTTTCCATTTCTGGAAACTCCGCGCTGCGCATCCGGACGTGTGGCTGCTCTTCACGCAATCGCTGCGCGGCGATCTTGAGGCGTGGGTGTCCGGTTGCCGGCAGCGCTTCGGACTCGTGCGCCCCGGGAAACGGCGCCCGCTCCTCTCGCACGCGTTTGCGGTGCCGGCCGATTTCGACGAGCGCGCCCACCATCAGCTCGATCTCTGGGAGAATTTCCTTCGCCATTTCGGGCTCAACGCCCCGCTCGACCGCGCGGCGCTGGCCGGCTTCGTCCCCGTCTCTGCGCGCGCCCTCCCCCACCCCATCGCCCTCATCGCCGGCTCGGAAAACACGCCCGCGAAACGCTGGCCCGTCGTCCACTGGCGCGCGCTCATCGACGCGTTTCCCGGCGAGCGCTTCGTCCTCCTCGGCACCGCCAACGACCTCGCGATCACGACTGCGGTCGCGGCGGGTTTCGACTCCGCGCGCGTCGAAAATCTCGCCGGCCGCACGGACCTGCCTCAGTTCGCCACGCACCTGCGCGCGTGCCGCCTGCTCGTAACGAACGACACCGGCGGCATGCACCTCGCCAACGCCCTTGGCGTCCCGCTGGTCGCCCTGTTCGGCCCGACGAATCCGCAACGCACCGGCCCGGTGTTCGCGGGGCGCGTGACGATTCTTCAGCCGCCGGGTTGTCCGCCGACGGGTGGAGCCGCGCTGGACGCCCTCGCTCCCGACGTCGTCACGCAGA
>JBEANZ010000473.1:0-5150 GCA_041165185.1 Verrucomicrobiota bacterium
GCCAGCGACACCCCCGCCCCGCGCTCGACCACTCGCGGCAGCACCCAAAACAACGCCGCGCCGCCGGCGACGTTGAGCAGATACCACCGCGCCGTCTCGCCCCACACGAAGCCCGCCGAGCCCGCGCGCCCCTCGCGATCCTTGCGCTCCTTGAGTTGCAGGGACCACGCGACGAGCAGGTATTGCAGGCTGTGGAAGAGCGGCACGAATTCCGTGAACGCCGGCCACGCCCCGCCGAGCACAAACCACCCGTATTGCGCCGCCGCCGGGACCAGCACGATGAGCGGCACGCGCCCGCCCGCGCGCTGCCGCCAGCGCGCAAAGCACGCGAGCAGCGCCACCGCCATCACGCCCGTGTAGACGCGCGCCGCCATGTCGATCCACGCGGGCAAGCCCAGACTCGGGTAGCGGATGCCGAAGTAGTCGTGCGTCTGAGGTGCGGCCTCCGCGCGCGCGAGCAGCGCAAACATCGTGCTGAACACCGCCAGCCCGAGCACGCGCCGCTCGCCGCGCGTCGCCTCGATGCCGGCGCGCCGCAGGTAGAGCACCGTCACGCCGACCGTCTGCCCGCTGAAGTGAAACGGCGACCAGATCCAAAACAGCTTCACAAACGCCGGCGCCACGATCTCCGGCGAAGCGAGCGCCGCCGCCGCCGCGCCCGCGACGAGCCACGGCACGAGCAGCGCCGTGAGCGGGTATTGGCGGATGTTTTCGCGCGTGGCGTAGAGCCGCCAGCTCGTCGCCGAGAAGTGCGGCCAGTTAATCACCCAGGAGAGTTGAAACCCGATCACGATCGCGAGGCTCGTGCGGTCGGCGGGGAAAAACGCCGCCGCCACCGCGAGCAGCACGAGCGAGCCGCCCCCCGGGAGCAGGAAGTCCGCCGCCGGGTGCACGAAGTAAACGGGGCGGGCGCGCATGGAAATTTTTTGCGGGCGCGCGCGGGTCGATTCAAGCGCGATCCCGTGAACGACGCGACGCCTCGCCTCGCTGCTCACACGAGGTCGTTCACTCACCGCGTTCGCCGTTGACTCGCCCCGCCGCCCGCTCGTGATCCCGCGCGCTCCCCTCCCCCGCCGTCGTCTGCGCCCGCTCGGTTCCCCCTCCCCTCCCCTTTTGTTTCCCCGTCAATTTTCCGGAAATGTACAAGGAAAACCCAAATGCATTTTAACGCCTACTGGCCGCGTGGCGCCTCGATACTCCCCTTCGCCGCAGCGGCGCTTACGTTCCTTGCCTCAGTCGTTTCATCTTGCTCCGCCGCCGAGCCCGCGCGGCTCCCGCGGGAGCATCTCCTCCTCCGGCGCGATGACTCCGGCGCGGTTGTCCCGGTGCGCACGCCGGCTGATTGGCTGCAACGCCGCGCCGAGATCGTGCGCGGGATGGAGACGGTGATGGGCGCGTTTCCCGGGGCTACGTCGGCCACGACGAACGGCAAACGCCCACCGCTCCACGTGCGCGTCGAGGAGGAGGCCGACCTCGGGAGCTACGTGCGGCGGCGCATCACGTTTCAGAGCGAGCCGGGTAATCGCGTGCCCGCCTACCTGTGCATCCCCAAGGCGGCGCTGACGACGGACGCGGCGAGGAAGTTTTCCGCCGTGCTCTGCCTCCACCCGACCGACAACGCCGTGGGCTGCGGCGTGGTCGTCGGGCTCGGCACGCGGCCCAACCGCGCCTACGCGAGCGAGCTCGCCGCGCGCGGCTTCGTCACCCTCGCGCCCAACTACCCGCATCTCGCCGGCTACGCGCCCGACCTGCGCGCGCTCGGCTACGCGAGCGGCACGATGAAGGCCATCTGGGACAACGTGCGGGCCCTCGATCTCCTCGAGTCGCTCCCGTTCGTGAAAACGTCCGCCGGCTTCGGTGCCATCGGCCACTCGCTCGGCGGGCACAACGCCGTCTTCACGGCCGTGTTCGAGCCGCGGATCGCCGCTGTGGTGTCGAGCTGCGGGCTCGACTCGTTTCTCGACTACTACGGCGGCGACCCGAAGAACTGGGCGCCCGGCCGCGCTTGGGCGCAGGAGCGCTACATGCCGCGCATGGCGGACTACGCGGGGCGGCTCGCGGAAATCCCGTTCGACTTTCACGAGGTCATCGCGGCGCTCGCGCCGCGCCCGGTGTTCGTCGCCGCGCCACTGCGCGACGCGAACTTCAAATGGACATCCGTCGACCGCGTCGCCGCCGCCGCGCGCGAAGTCTATCGCCTGCACGGCGCACCGGACCGCCTGCGCGTCGAGCACCCCGACAGCGAACACGACTTCCCCGACCCGATGCGCGAGATCGCCTATGCGCTGTTCGACTCGGTGCTCAAGTAGGCGACACGCCTCGCGGGCGAAACGCTCCACCCGCTCGCCGCCTCACTTCACGGGCACGCGAAACAGATACGCGTCCGACGTCCAATCGCGGTCGGGCTCGGGCGGGGAACGCTCGAAAAGGCGGCTCAGGTTGACGACGATTTCTGCGGTCTCGCGATCTTCGCGCGCGGAAAAATTGGAGAGCGCGAGCAGCGGGCTGTCGCCGGGCTGGCGCTCGTCGATCACGCGCACGGTGTCGCGGCGCAGCAGGCCGGAGCGCACGTCCACCTCGCCGATCACGAGCGGGGTGCGCGGCTGGTTCCCGGCGGGGTTTTGCGGCACGATGTTGCCAATCCAGAAGAGGCGGCCGGAGGAGTGCGGGACGAGCTGTGAGCACGCGCTCGGCGAGAAAAAGTCGTCTCCGTCGGCGTAGGTCCACGGCGCGGGCGCCGTCCAGGTGCGACCGGCGTCGCGTGACCACGCGGCCCATCGTCGGCCGGGAAGCGCGGGTTTGCCGCCGTTCGATCCGCGCAATACCATCAGCAGGCGCCCGTCGGCGAGCGGCGCGACGGTTGGCTCGTCCATGCCGCGGGTCGAGCGGGCGGGATCGGCTTTCACGAGGGCGGAGAGTTCCCAGTCGATGGAGTTTCCACCCTGGCCGGAACTCGCGTTTCCGCCGGCGACGCCCTCGCGCCAGCGTCCGCGCAGCACGGCGGCGTCGTGGTAGGTGTAGCCGCCGCCGGGGTTGAAATATTTTCCGTCCGGCCCGAGGGGCGTGATGACGACCGGCACGATGAAGGTGCCGTCCGCGAGCACGAGCGGCACGGAGGCAAGGTCGCCGACCATCACGGAATTTCGCCCGATCCACACGCCGGGCAGCGGATGCGACGGCGAAAACTCCGCGCCACGTTGGATGATCTGCTCGTCGATCGGCCAGGTGCGTCCGCCGTCGGCGGAGACCTGGTAGGTGAGATACCACTGGCGCATCCCCTCGAGTGGGTCGTCGGTCGGGAGGAGGCCCTCGATTTGGAAGCGCACGAACCGCCCCGTGCGCGGATCGGCCACGCCACCGCGCAGCGCGCGGCGAAACTTCCCGTCGTCGCGCGGCGCGAGCGTCGGCACCGCGAGCGGCTCGCTCCACGTGCGACCCTGATCGGACGACGTGCGCAGGAACGCCACGTCAACGGTGTCGGAGCGCGACATGAGTTGGTGCAACGAGAGCAACTCGCCGCCGCTCGGCCGCGTGTAGTAGGTGGCCGCCAACACGGCCGTGCCCGCGCGGGGCGAGGCGAGAAACAGCTCGCGCCGGATCGCAAGCTCCGCCGCGCCAGCCCTTACAGCGGACGCAACGAGCAACCCGACCACGAGACGGGCACAACCACGCCGTGACGACTTCGCGCCGAAGGTGGCCACCAGATTACAGGGCCAGACAACGTCGCACGGCCTGCTCGATCTCGCGCAGCACGGCACCTTGCAGCCTCCCGGTCGGCGGACCCGTGAAGCGGCCCGGATCAAGCGAACGTATTTGGAAGCCGAGGAACACGGTCTCCATCGGCAACCCGCTTTCGGCCGGGCTCACCCGCACATTGGTGGGGTGGTCACGGGAAACGTTTTCGCCCTTCGTCCCGACCACCACGACGACGACCAGCGGCAAGCGATTGAGGGCGTCGGCTGACAACACCAACACGGGCCGCCGGCCAGCTTGCTCGCGGCCCGACACCGGATTCAGATCGACGAAATAAATCTCGCCCCGCTGAACAGCCATCAGGTGAGCGCAAGGCCGTCGGTTTCGGTGGGACGAAATTCGGCCTCGATACGGCCGAGTTCGGCACGCATCTGCGGATCATCGGCCATGGCGCGCAAATCCTCGGCCCAAGCGCCGGATCGGCCGACACGTTGCTCAAGCCGCGCCAATACCGCCACCTGTTCGGCAGCCGGCAAGGTGGCGAAGCGACTTTCGATTTCCTCGGCGATCGCGGGGGGCATGGAAAAAACGTGCGGGAGCCAGCATCGCTCGTCAAGCGAGCGGCCGGACCGCGCCGCCTCGCGCCGACACTCGGGCGGCGTGCCTATTTCGCGCGCGGCGCGAGGTGTTTTTCGAGGAAGGCCAGTGCGACCGGACGCAGGTCGCGCGGGAGGGGTTTCTTGTTCCACGTCTCCCAGTCAAACGTGTGGCCGACGCCGTCGAGGAAGAGCGCCTCGTGCGGCACGCCGCGCTCTTGCAGCACGCGCACGAGTTCCTCCGATTGCGGGTAGTCCACCGTCGAGTCCGCGCGGCCGTGCAACACGAGCACGGCCGGCCCGCCTTTCGCGATGTGCGTGACGGGCGAGGCGGCGCGGAGCACCTCGTCGGTGTCGGACTTCGCGCCAAAAACCTTCAGGGAGTTGCCCATGAGCTTGCGCGTCGCCGTCGGCTCGCCGCCCTTCGTCGTCTCCTTTCGCGTCAACAGATCCGTCGGCCCATACAGGTCGATCACGGCGCGCACGGCGCTCGACACGCCGGGATACGGCGCCGTGGGTTCGTAGTCTTTTTTCCCCGCGGTGAAACCCACCATCAACGCGAGGTGTCCGCCCGCCGAGCCGCCCGCGACGCCGATGCGATCCGGATCCACGCGATACTCGGCGGCGCGCGTGCGGAGGAAGCGGATGGCGTTCTTGCAGTCGAGCAGGCACGCGGGCCACGCGCCCTCGCCGAGCCGGTAGTCGATGTTGAGCGCGACGTAGCCGGCGTTGACGAGCGTCGTGCAGATTTCCTTCGCGCGCGCCTCCTCCTTCGTGCCGCCCGTCCAGCCGCCGCCGTGAATCCACACGACGGCGGGGGAAAGTTTTCCCGCCGCCGGCGGCGCGGGGAGGTAGACGTCG
>JBEANZ010000474.1:0-3215 GCA_041165185.1 Verrucomicrobiota bacterium
TGATCAACGGCGGTCGCATTTTTCAAGACGCCACGGGCGCAGTTTCGGCGGTGCCGGTCGGCACCTACTATCTCGGGTCGCCGCGCGTCCCCGGCGTCTCCCCGTATCTCAACGGCGTCGGCGCACCGTCGCCCAACGGCACCGTGAATCCCACCCGCATTTCATTCTTCCGCCCGCGCTCCGCCGGCAGCGTTTTGGGCACGGGAACCTCGGTCTCCACGGAGGTGCTCCCAACGAGCATCTTCGACTACGACAATATTTCCTACGCCGGGCCCGACTCCCGCTACGTGCAAAAATATCAGGATTTCCGCATCAACTTTGAGCAGCGCCTGACGAAGGACCTTTTTTTCCGGACCTATTTCCGCCGCTCCCATTCCGATCAGGACAGCCAATTCATCCGGCGCAACGGCATCAATCCCGCCGTCTACGTCGATCCTTACTCCACCGGTCCCGGCGATCCCTACACCGGCCGCTTTTTTGCCATCGCGCAATGGCGCCAGCAGACCGCCGAGGACAAGCGCCAGGCCTGGGTCAACAACCTCGCGTGGGCGCCCAACTTCGGCTCCTACCTCGGCAATCACCGGCTTTCGCTCGGCTTCGATCGCCGCCGCGACGAGAGCACGATCCTCACTTACAACGAGCGCGTCTACACGCCCAGCCTCGATGGCACCGGCGTTTACAGCGTCGTGCTCGCGCGCGTGAATTATTTCGACCCGAAGGACAACACTACGCACAACGCCGGGCGCGTCGCGCCGCTCGCCCCGTTCACGCTCACTGACCCGGTCACCGGTTTGAGCGCCCAAGCGCGCGTGGGTTTTCTGCCGCAGGGCACCGGTGACGCCCCCGGTTCGCGGTGGCAGATCATCAATCGCGACTCGAAGATTTTCAGCCTGCAAAGCTTCTGGCTGAAGGACCGCATCGTCACCAGCTACGGCATGCGCGACGACAGCACGAAGACGGTCACGCGCCTGCCGACCTACTATCCCGCCGGCTCGCCCATCCCGCCCTACAACGGCCTGGCCTTCTCCACCCTCGGCTACAACGGCTACCTCGATCCCGATCCGTTGAGCGGCCGGCTCAGCTCCAAGTTTCGCGCCACCGCGTGGAGCGTCGTGGCCCACGTGGACCAAGCGAAAAACTTTTCCGTGTTCTACAACAACTCGGGCAATTCCTCGGACCCGATCACCAACCGCGTCCTGCCCGACTCGACCGCCCCGTCCATCGCCTCGAAGACCACGTCCAAGGAATACGGCGTGCGCGTCAGTTTGCTCGAGGACAAGATTTCCCTCCGGCTCAGTCGCTTCGACGCCCTGCAAAGCGGAAACTACATCGGCAGCTTCCAGGTGTCGGGCGGCTTCTGGTATCGCTTCACCCGCGCCGGCGGTCAGATCTACAACAATCCCGCGCAGGCGCCGCTTCGCATCTTCATCGAGAATCCCGACGGCACCACGTCGGCGGAAACCTACAACTCCGTCCAAAACGGCGGCTCCGTTCACGCGCTCGATCAATGGCTGAATCTGATTTCGGCCAACAATCTCATCACGAGCGCGCAGAAAACCGCCTATGAGCGGGTGCTCGGCATCAAGCCCGACTTCTTTGACGCCAAGGAAAAGAACACCGGCGCGACCGCGTTCCTGGATAACGGTGGCTCGAACGGCTACGAGGCCCACGTCACCCTGAAGCCCACCAAGAATTTCGATGTCATCCTGAACTACTCCTACGTGGATTTCGGCAGCAAGGACACCGCCTCCGACGCCAGCGACTGGCTCGATCGTTTCTACGATCAGGTCACCAAGCTCCCGCCATCGGTGCTCAACGCGCCCTACGATCTCACCACGCCCCGACCGACGCGCCCCGGCCCCGACGGCACGGTCGCGCAGCTCACGCCCTTCGACAATACCGCGGGCATCGCCGACGGCCGCCCCGCGACCGGCTACACCAACGGCACGGTCTTCGCCGCGACCTACGGCACCCTGCGCCAGGCGCTCGACGAAATCATCCAGGAGCGGAGCGCCGGCTACGGGAATCGTAAGCACAACTTCAACGTCACGACCCGCTACTCGTTCCGCGAAGGCGCGCTCAAGGGCCTGAGTGTCGGCGGCGGCTACACCTGGCGCAGCGACGCCGTGATCGCCACCCTGCGCGTGCCGGAAAAAGGCGACATCGTCTCGCGCTCCCTGCGCGGCGATCCGCTGTGGAACTCCCGTGCGTTTTTCAGCTATCGCTTCGCGCCGAAATTCCTCGGCCAGAAACGCAGCGTCACCCTCTCGGCCCAGATCGAAAACCTGCTCCAAAAAAACTTGGAGCGCGTGCCTCTGCGCCTGCGGACGACCGTCGTCACCGACCGCGCCGCCGGGGGCAACACGCGCCTGCTGAGCCGCGACATCAACGGCAACCTCATCCCCACGAATTTCTCCTACCGCCTGCCCCGTGAATACAACTTCACGGCGAGCTTCGAGTTTTGAAGACCAACCGCCGCGCGCCGCGCCGCCACTGCAACCGACCAACGGATTCACGAGCACGTAGGTTCTGAAAAGTAGGGCAGGGTCTCCGACCCGCCCTCCGTGAAATCCCCAGCAACGCTCCAAACAATGAAACGCCTCCTCCGCCTGCTCTCCCAGGTTACCGGTTTGTCGCTCGCGCCCGCCACCGCGGCGCCCACCAACGGCGGCACGGTCCGCCAGAAACTCGAAGCGAAGAGCGACGAGAATCTCTGAACCGGCCACGAGCCCGAAAGGAAAGTCATGAACCGACGAACTCTCTTCCCCGTCTCGCTTGCAGGCTTTCAACGCCGGCAACCGCAGCCCTGTGCCACTCGCATCCGCGATTCCTCCGACGCGATTTTTCGCCGGGCCACCAAGGCCGCCACCGTTCTGAAATTCGGGGCCTCCGCTGTCCTCGCCATATTTTTCCTCACCGGTTCATCCGCGTTCGCTGAACTCCAGTGGTATGGCGATCCTGCGAAAGGCCGCGCCGTTTTCGACAACCTCAACTTCGAGGGCGCCGAGCGCCACAGTCCCGGCACCGGCACGATCCTGCCCGCCACCGATCCGGTTCACGGCCCGATCTGGCGCGTCCACAAACCGGCCGCCGACAAACGCGCTGAGATCCGCGGCGCAAAGGACTGGAGTTTTCACGAGGGCAAGGGCGGCGTCATGCAGCAGGGCGTCACCTACTTCATTGGCTGGCGCTACAAGTTCACCCTCTCCGAAATC
>JBEANZ010000475.1:0-3066 GCA_041165185.1 Verrucomicrobiota bacterium
ATCCGATTCGCCGGCAATACACGCCGGGCGCCAACTCAGTCCGCTCGGACTTCGACTCCACCGGTTACGAGGCGCGCATCACCGCCAACGTCACGCGCCAGTGGCGGCTCGTGGCGAATTATTCGTTCACGGACTCCGGCCGCGTGGAGATGGCGCCCGAGGCGGTCGCGTTTTACGGCTTCAAACGCGCCGACGCCGTGCTGCTCACCCAGCCGGTGACGCAGGACGCGACTGGCCGCTACCTGATCAACCCGAGCGGCGTCGAAAGCGGCGGCGCCGTCGCGAAATGGATCGAGCTCGGCGGGAAGTCACCCAACGCCAATCCCTCCACGCTCACCACGTCCAACGGCTCCACGATCGCGCGCGAAATTTTCGATCTCGTCGAGGCGTTCAACGACGAGCGCGAATCCCAGATCAAGCGCTGGGGCGTCCGTCCGCACAAAATCAGTTTGTTCACCGCGTATGACGTGCGCAGCGGCCGGCTCGAGGGCTTCACGATCGGCGGCGGCTGGCGCTGGCGGAGTGCCAACATCATCGGCGAAAATTCCAAGGGCCAGGAAATCTCCGGCAAGCCCCTCACCGCGGCCGACCTGATGCTCGGCTACAGCCGGAAATTCCGCGGGCTGCCGGGCCGGTTCCGGTTTCAGGTGAACATTTCCAATCTGCTCAATCAGGATGATATCATCCCGTCGCGCCTCGCGAGTTCCGCCACCGTGCCCGACGGCTACGTGCTCCCCGGCGGCCGCGGCGTCGCCTACACGCGCTACGATCTGGTGCAGCCGCGGGAGTTTCGCTTCACGACGACGTATTCGTTTTGAGCGGTGAGAGTGTTCCGGATGCGGCCGTTGATGCCGCGGCGATTTCGCGGAGCGTCGCTCACGGACAACCCCGCCGGCCGGAATGGCGTTGATCCACCCTCGCGCCCCGCGACACTCGCATCCGCTTCGCCCTCGCATGAGCCGCCTGTTTCTCAGCTTGATCGTTCTCGCCGCGCCGCTCCTCGCCGCCGCTCCGCCCAATGTCCTCGTCGTGCTCTGGGATGACATCGGCTTCGCGCAGTTCGGCTGCTACGGCGGCCCGCTCGCCACGCCCACCGTCGACCGCCTCGCCGCGCAGGGTGTGCGCTACTCGAACTTCCACGTCGCTCCCGTCTGCTCGCCCACTCGCGCCGCGCTCCTCACCGGCCGCAATCCCCACGCCGTCGGCATGGCGACCATCACCGAGTTCGCCAACGGTGCGCGCAACAGCCGCGGTGGCATCGATCCCCTCGTGCCCACGCTCGCCGACCAGCTCCGCGCCGCCGGCTACGGCACCTACGCCGTCGGCAAGTGGCACCTCACGCCGATGACCGAACTGAACACCGGCGCCTCGTCGCGCCACTGGCCCACCCGCCGGGGCTTCGATCATTTCTTCGGCTTCATGTCGGGCGAAACCAACCCGTGGGCGCCTGAGTTGTTCGCCGACCGCACGCGCGTCTCGCTGCCGCCCGCGCAGCACGGCGAGGCCGAGCTCGCGGATCGCGCGATCCAGTTTCTCGCCGAGCACCGCGCGACCGCGCCGGCGAAACCGTTCTTCCTCTATTTCGCCCCGATGGCCGGCCACGCGCCGCACCACGCCGCCGCGGATCGCCTCGCGCGCTGGCGTGGAAAATTCGACGCCGGCTGGGACGCCGCGCGCGACGAGACGCTCGCCCGCCAGAAGAAACTCAGCCTGATCCCGCCGCACGTCGCGCTCCCGTCGCGCAACCCCGGCGTGAAAGCGTGGGCTGATTTGCCCGCGGACGAGCGCCGCCTCTACGCGCGCTACTACGAGACCTTTGCTGCCTTCGTCGAGTTCGCCGATGAGCAGCTCGGGCGCGTGATCGCGTTTCTCGAGCGCACCGGCCAGCTCGACAACACGCTGGTGATCGTCGCATCCGACAATGGTGCGAGCCCCGAGGGCGGACCCGAGGGCATGTGGAACGAAGTGCGGCTGTTCACGACCGGCACCTTCGACCGCGCCGCCGAAGGCCTCGCACGCCTCGACACCCTCGGCGGACCGCTCAGCTACCCGACCTACCCGACCGGCTGGACGATGGCCGGCAACACGCCCTTCCGCCTCACCAAGGGCACCGCCCATGAGGGCGGCACGCGCGTGCCGCTCATCGTCCGCTGGCCCGCGCGCGTCCGCGACGCCGGCGCTGTCTGCCACCAGTTCCACCACGTCGTCGATCTCATGCCCACCGTGCTCGAGGCCGCGAGCGCGCCCGCGCCCGCCGGGCTCGCCGGCACGAGCCTCGCCTATTCGTGGACAGAGGCCGACGCGCCCTCGCGCCGCGAGACGCAATACACCGAGATCTACGGCCACCGCTCCATCCACCATCGCGGCTGGAAGGCCGTCACGTTTCACTCGCTAGGCAAACCGTTCGCGGAGGACCGGTGGGAACTCTACGACCTCACCAGCGATCCGAACGAGACGCGCGACCTCGCCGCGCGCGAGCCCGCAAAGCTCGCCGAGCTGATCACCGTCTGGGAACGCGAGGCCGCCGCCCACGACGTCTACCCGCTCGACGACCGGCGCGCCGCGCGCGAGATGCTGCTGCCGCCCGACGCGCCGGGCCGCGCCGCGCGCATCGTTTACGACCAACCCGTGAGCGGCCTGCACAAAGGCGTCGCTCCCGACCTGCGCGACCGCGCGTGGACCCTGACCGCCGATCTCACGATCGACGGCGGCGGCCCGCGCACGCACGGCGCGATCGCGGCGTTTGGCGGTCGCTTCGCCGGTTGGTCGCTCTACCTGCGCGACGGCACGCCCTGTTTCGCCTACAACTACGCCGGCCTCGAGCACACCGTGCTCGCCTCGCCGGAGCCGCTGGCCGCGGGCCAGCACACGGTGCGCATCGCATTTTCGCCCGAGTCAACCGGCGGGGTCGCCATCGCGCTCACGGTCGATGGCCGCGAGGTGTCCCGCGCCCGCGCGCCGCACACACTCGTGCTCGTCACGCACGAGACCTTTGATCTCGGTTGCGATCTCTACACGCCGGTGACGGAAGACTACGCCTCGCCGGCACGCCTCACGGGTGCCGCG
>JBEANZ010000476.1:0-7457 GCA_041165185.1 Verrucomicrobiota bacterium
GCGTGCCCAAGTCGGCCTCGGTGCTTCGTCTTTTGTGGTGGGCAACGGGCGCGTTTTCACGTTGGGCCACGCCGACGGTAAGGATTCCGTGTTTTGTTTCGAAGCGGCCTCCGGAAAACCGGTTTGGAAGCACAGCTACCCCGCCGAACTGGGCGACAAATTTTTCGAGGGCGGCACGACCGGCACGCCGACGCTCGACGGCGATCGGCTCTACACGCTGAGCCGCTGGGGCGACGTGTTTTGTTTCGAGGCCGCCACCGGAAAGATTATTTGGTCCGCCAATGTGCAGAAGGAAACCGGCTGCCCCGTCCCCGACTGGGGTTTCACCGGCGCGCCCCTCGTGCTCGACGAACGATTGATCCTGAACGTCGGTGAGGCGGGGCTCGCCCTCGACAAGAGCGCCGGAAAAATCCTGTGGCAATCGGCCGCGAAGAACGCCGGCTACTCCACACCCCTCCCCGTCGAGCTCGGCGGACGCACGCTCGTGCTGCTCGCCTCTTCAAAATCCTATTTCGCGGTCAACCCCGTCGATGGCAAGGAAGCGTGGCGCGCCGCCTGGGTGACCGAATACGGCGTCAACGCCGCCGACCCGATCCTCGTTGGCGGGAAAATGTTTGTCTCGTCCGGCTACGGCAAAGGCGCGGCGCTCTTCGCGCTCGGTGCCGGCGCGCCCGACGAGGTGTGGCGCGCGCGCGCCTTCCGCACGCAGCTCAACGCCGCCGTCCTCCACGAGGGCCGCCTTTACGGCGTCGACGGCGACACCACCTCCCTCGGCGGAATCAAGTGTCTCGACTTCGCGACGGGCACGGAGAAGTGGACGCACAAGGATTTCCGCACCGGCGCCCTGAGCATGGCCGACGGACGCCTGATCGCGCTCAGCGGCACCGGCACGCTCATGATCGCGCCCGCCTCGCCGAGCGGCTTCACGCCAACGGCCACGGCCAAGGTGCTCGACGGGAAATGCTGGACCGCGCCCGTGCTCGCTCACGGCCTGATCTACTGCCGCAACACGCGCGGCGACATCGTCGTCGTCGACGTGCGGAAAAAATAGGGCCCGCACCCGCGCTGTCATGAGACTCGATCGCCGTTGCTTCCTCCGCTCCGCCGCCGCCGCCGGAGCGGCCTTCGCCGCCACACCGTTCATCCGCGCCGCCGCACCGGGAAGAAAATTTCGCACCGCTCTCATCGGCTGCGGTTGGTGGGGGAAAAACATCCTCAAGGAAGCGATGGCCTCGGGACGTTGCCAGACGGTCGCTCTCGCCGACGTCGATGCGACCACGCTCGAAGTCGCCGCCGATCAGGTCAACGGCCTCTCCGGCGATTCGCCGAAAACCTACAAAGATTACCGCGAGCTCCTCGCCCGCGAGAAGCCCGACATCGTGATCATCGCCACGCCCGATCACTGGCACGCGCTCAACACCATCGCGGCGGTCGGCGCGGGCGCACACGTCTTCGTCGAGAAACCGACCGGCCACACCGTCAACGAAAGCCGCGCCATGCTGAAGGCCGTGCGCGACAGCGGCCGCGTCGCGCAGATCGGCCTACACCGCCGGATCGGTCCGCATCACGTGAGCGGCATGACGTTTCTCAAGTCCGGTGCCGTCGGCGAAGTCGGCATGGTGCGCGTCTTCGCCCACGGCGGCGGCGACGCGGAGAAGCCCTCGCTCAACGAGACGCCGCCCGACGGGATGGACTGGGATTTCTGGTGCGGCCCGGCCCCGCTGCGTCCGTTCAACAAAAAAATTCACCCCGGCGGCTGGCGCAACTACCTCGACTACGCCAACGGCCAGCTCGGCGACTGGGGCGTCCATTGGCTCGACCAAGTGATGTGGTGGAGCGGCGACGCCCCGCTCAGGCGCGTCTTCTGCGCGGGCGGCCGCCCCGTGCGCGGCGCGCCCGTCCTCAATGCGAAGGAGCAGACGAGCGACGCACCCGATCATCAGGTCGCGACCTACGAGTTCGAGAAATTCACCTGCGTGTGGGAGCACCGCCGGTTCGCCGACAACAACAGTGAGAAGCACAAAATCGGCGCGTATTTCTACGGCACGAAAGGCGTGCTGCACCTCGGCTGGCGCGACGGCTGGACGTTTTATCCCGCAGCGAAGAGCGGCAAGATCGAGCACGTCGACGCGCAGCTACAGGAACCCGACGGCCACAACCTCGCACTCCTGTGGGCGGACTTCATGACCGCGATCGACGAACGCCGCACGCCGATTGCCAACATCGAGGTCGCCCATCGCGCCACGGTGCTCCCGCTGCTCGGCATGGTTTCATGGCGCGTGGGCCGCAGCCTCGCGTGGGACGCCGCGACGGAAAAAATCATCGGCGATCCCGAGGCGAATCAGTTGCTCAGCCGCCCGTATCGCGCGCCGTGGATTTATCCGTCGGCGTAACGGCCGGCCGGCGGAGCCGGCAGCCGGACTATGGTTCAGAAAGGCGCTGCGCCGTCGCCGCTCGCGCTTACGCGCCCTTAACAAAAATGCGCACACGGCACACACCGTCTTAACCGCGCCATGGTCTAGTCCCGACCAGAGATTCGCACTCCCTCCTCCCCATGAAACTCAACCCTTCCATCCTCCGCCCCTCGGCAACCGTATTCCTGCTGACCGCGCTGCTCACGCCCGTCGCCCTCGCCGCCGATCCCCAGCTCGAATCCTGGCAGACCGCCAACACCCGCCGCTACGCGCGCATCTACGCGAGCGACGCCGCGCGCCTCGCCGGCACCACGCTCACCACGTGGTCGCGCGGCCAGACCTCGCAAACCACCCCGAGCTACGCCGGCATCATCCAAGTCTCCTCCTCGGCAAGCTGGGTTTACCTCCGCACCACCGGCCTCGGCACGCACGTGATGGGCCCGTGGTATCTCAACGCCGCGCACACGCAGGATTTTCCGAGCTTCCCCGGCAACCAGGGCGTGATCCGCCGCTTCCCGCGCGTGCCCACGATCCCGACCACGAAGACGCTCACCGGCCTCGGCGCCATCGGCTACTTCGTCGACGGCGTCGCGGCCTTCGACAACCGCGACGCGTTTTCCTACTCGACCGCCAACAACACCGACGCCTCCCCCGTCAACAACCTCCGCGGCGACGGCGTGTGGAACCGCGAAGCCTACCACAACGAGGGCGTCACCTTTGATCCCGCTTTCGCCCATCAGGCGATGAGCAACCATCACTACCACGCCAACGCCCCCGCCGTCCGCTATCAGCTCGGCGACCACGTCGACTTCAATCCCACCACGAAAATTTACACCGAGAGCACCGCTCCCGTGACCGCGCACTCGCCCATCGTCGCGTGGCTCGACGACGGCCTCCCCGTCTACGGCCCCTACGGCTACGCCTCGCCGCTCGACGCGAAGAGCGGCCTCCGCCGCATGATCCCCGGCTACGTGAAACGCGACGGCACCAACGGCACCACCAACCTCGCCGCCACCGGCCGCACCACGCTCCCCGCCTGGGCCGCGCGCATTCAGAATCGCGCCGCTGCGCTCCCCGCCAACGTCCAGGGCCCCGCCGTCAACACCGCCTACGCCCTCGGTCACTTCATCGAGGACTACGACTACCTCGGCGACCTCGGCAAAACGCAGGGCACCGACTTCGACCTCAACGAATACAACGTCCGCTTCTGCGTGACGCCCGAGTTCCCCGCCGGCACGTGGGCTTACTTCCTCACCATTGAGACCGACGGCACGCCGAAATTTCCCAACATGATCGGCCGCGCGTTTTACGGCGCAGCCACCGGCGGCACGGTCAACGCCATCAACGAAACCGTCACCGAATACGTCCGCGCCAGCCAGGCCTCCGCGATCGCCGTCACCGCCACCAACGCCAACGGCACCGTCACGATCAAGTGGTCCTCCGTCGAGGGCGCGACCTACAAGATCGAAACCTCCGCCGACGCCACCACGTGGACCGCGCTCGCCAACGCCTCCGCCCTCACGAGCAGCGGCGGCGACACCACGAGTTTCTCCACCACGACCGTCGCCAACAACTACCGCGTGACGCTCACCGCGCTCGCCACCTACGACACCCGTGGCGCCGGCGGCCTCAGCGGCGTGAACAACCTCGCCACCGCCACGCTCGCCGCCGTCGGCACGAGCGGCACCGCGCGCCTCATCAACCTCGCCACCCGCGCCCAAATCGGCGGCACCGCCGGCACTCCCATCGCGGGCTTCGTGCTCGCGGGCGGCGCGGCCTCCGGCTCCACGTCGGCCGCCACGAAAAAAATGCTCGTTCGCGCCGTCGGCCCCGGCCTCGCGCCGTTCGGCGTGACGACCGCGCTCGCCGATCCCTCGCTCACGCTCGTCGCCAATTCCGCGACCCTCGCGACCAACGACAACTGGCTCGCCGCCGACGCCGCGACGTTCACCTCCGTCGGCGCGTTCGCGCTCCCCGCGAGCAGCCGCGACGCCGCGCTCACCGCCACGCTCGCCGCCGCGAACTACTCCGCCGTCGTCGGCGCCGGCGGCGGCAGCGGCGTCGTCCTCCTCGAAACCTACGACACCGACGCGTCCGCGACCACGCCGGCGCTCGTCAACGCCAGCACCCGCGCTTTCGTCGGCACCGGCGAAAGCGTGCTCATCCCCGGCTTCGTCGTGAGCGGCAGCGGCACCGTGAAACTTTTGATCCGCGCCGCCGGCCCCGCGCTCACGCCCTTCGGCGTCACCGGCGTGCTCGTCGACCCGCAGCTCACGTTGTTCTCCGGCTCCACCACGATCGGCGCGAACGACAACTGGTCCACCGCCGCCAACGCGACCGACATCGCCGCCGCCGCCGCGAGCGCGGGCGCGTTCGCCTTCGCCAACGGCAGCCGCGACGCCGCGCTCCTCGTCACGCTCCCCGCCGGCAACTACAGCGCGACCGTCAGCGGCGTCGCCAACACCACCGGCACCGCCCTCGTGGAAATCTACGTTGTCCCGTAGCGAGTCGTGGACGAGGCGTCCGGCCTCGTGGTTTGTTTCGTTCTTCGTCCCTGCGTCCCTTCGCCCCATCCCGCCTCGTTTCGCGCGCAACTCGCCACTCCGCCAATTCCTGAGGCGGGACGCCTCAGCCACGACTTTCCGAACCATCGCTTCCTGCACCCCATGCTCCCCTTCGGTCGTCTACTCCTCCTCGCGCTGTCGTTGCTCGCCGCCGTCGCCGCTTCTGCCGCCACACCCAACGTCCTCCTCCTCATCACCGACGATCAGGGCTGGGGCGATGTGCCGTGGCGCGGCAGTCCCGCGCGGATGCCCAATCTCGATACGCTCCGCCAGAGCGGCACCGAGCTGATGCGCTTCTACGCGAGCCCCGTGTGCAGCCCCACGCGCGCGGCGCTCTACACCGGTCGCTCCGCGTTTCAGCAGGGCATCCGCGATCAGTTCGCACCCATCGATGACGGCATGTCGCTCCTCGAACACCTCATGCCCGAGACGTTTCGCGCCGCCGGTTACCAGACCGCGCTCACCGGCAAGTGGCACCTCGGCTCCACCAACGCCGCGCACCATCCCAACGCGCGCGGCTTCGAAAAATTCTACGGCTTCCTCGGGCCCGCCATCGACTACAACACCCATCGCTTCGCCGGCGCCGCCGCCGGCAACGGCCCCATCGATTGGCAACGCGACGGCGCCACGCTCACCGAGGCCGGCTACTCCACCGATCTCATCGCCGCCGAGGAGGTCCGCCTCCTGCGCGCGCGCGACAAGACGAAACCGTTTCTCCACGTCGTCACGTTCAACGCCCCGCACACGCCCTACGCCGCGCCCGACAATCTCAAGGCCAACTACCCCACGCTCACCGGCGACGCGCAGACCTACGCCGCCATGCTCGAGAGCCTCGACAACGGCCTCGGCGCCATCCTCGCCGAACTCACCGCGCAGGGACTCAACGACGACACGCTCGTCGTCTTCGTCTCCGACAACGGCGGCGCCGGCAATTCCCCCGCGCGCAACACCCCGCTCCGTCTCGCCAAGGGCAATATCTTTGACGGCGGCATCCGCGTCCCCGGCGTCATCCGCTGGCCCGGCGTCGTGCGCGCCGGCGCGACCAGCGATCAGTTCGTCGCCGCGCAGGATATTTTTCCGACCATTGCCGCCGCCGTCGGCGTCACGCCGCGCAACTCGCTCCCGCTCGACGGCGTTAACGTCTGGACCCCGCTCCGCACTGGCGCCACCGCCATCGACCGCAGCTTCACCTTCGCGACCGAGGTGAACTACGCGCACTTCGACGGCCGCATGAAACTCGTCCGCATCGGCGCGACCACCGACCAACTCTACGACATCGTCGCCGATCCCTCCGAGGCCACCAACCTCGCCGCCGCGCAACCCGCCACGCTCGCGCGCCTGCAAGCCGGCCTCGCCGCGTCGCTCGCGCGCTCGCTCAGCGCCGAGCCCGCCGGCGATGCCAGCGTCATCAACCTCTCCGCCCGCGCCGCCGTCGGCGGCACCGCCGGCACACCCATCCTCGGCTTCGTCGTCACCGGCGGCGCGAAACGCCTCGCCGTGCGCGGCGTCGGCCCCGCGCTCGCGGCGTTTTCCGTCCCCGGATTTTTGCCGGACCCGCTCGTCGAGCTGCGCCAAGGCCAGACGCTCGTGCAGTCCAACAACGACTGGCTCGCCGCCGACGCCGCCACGTTTGCCTCCGTCGGCGCGTTCGCGTTGCCCGCCGCGAGCAAGGATGCCGCGCTCGTCGCGACGCTCCCCGCCAACGACTACACCGCGCAAATTTCCTCCGCCGTCGCCGGCGCGAGCGGCGTGGCCCTCGTGGAAGTTTACGACACCGGCACCGGCGGCACCGCCGCGCGCCTCGTCAACGCCTCGGCCCGCGCCTTCGTCGGCACCGGCGCCGCGATCCTTATCCCCGGCATCGTGGTCGGCGGCAACGGCGCCGCCGGCCTCCTCATCCGCGCCGCCGGCCCCGCGCTCGGCAAGTTCGCCGTCCCCGGCGCCCTCGCTGATCCCGTGCTCGCGCTCTACCGCGGCAACGACCTCATCGCGACCAACGACGACTGGGGTGCCGCGACCAACGCCGCGCAGATCGCGACCACCGGCGCCGCGTCGGGCGCCTTCGCTTTCGACGCCGGTAGCCGCGACGCCGCGCTCCTCACGACCCTCCCCGCCAACGCCAACTACTCGGTGCAGGTCAGCGGAAAAAACAACACCACCGGCACCGTGCTCGTGGAGTTCTACCTCGTGAGATAGGCCTCCGCTCTCCGCCCGCGCCAACCCGCTGCGCCCCAGTCCTCCCCGCGCACGGCCCAACGCCAAGCCCGCCACCGACAACCCGAACCGCGACGGCACCGACGGCTACTTCGCCGACCCGCGCAACGCGCAGTTCGCGCGGGCAGCGGAGTGCCGATCTTCCCGCCTCGCTTAGGGAAACGCTGATTAAATCCGAGCGGTTTTCGGGATCGAAGGCCGACGGGGTGCGTCAAGCAGGGCATGCTCCACCAAGCCAGCTTCGCGCACGCCGAGTTTGCCGCCA
>JBEANZ010000477.1:0-8923 GCA_041165185.1 Verrucomicrobiota bacterium
TTCGGTTCGTATGCCGCGCTGCTCGGCGATCCGCGCTGGCGGCGGCGGGCGTGGCTCGGGCTGGCGATTTGCAGCGTGGGCGTGATCGGGGTGTGGGGGCTAGGGAACTTTCACCCGCGCATCGTGCGCTCGATCATCGAGGCGCGGCTCGCGGACCAGCACCTGTCCGCGGCGGCGCTCTCGGGCGAGAAGGCCTACTGGAGCGCGGTGGCGCTGCTGCTGCAAAACGTCGGCGCGTTTCTCGGCATCACGTTTGTCGCGGCCCTCGCGCACCGCCACGGGCGGCGGACGGCGTTTGCGGTCGCGCTGCTGTTGTCGTTCGCGGCGACGCTCCTGGTGTTTCGCGGGCTGCGCGAGTTTGGGCAGATTTTCTGGATGATTCCACTGATGGGCTTCGGGCAAAACTCCATCTTCGGCCTCTACGCGATCTACCTGCCGGAACTGTTTCCCACGAGCCTGCGCAGCACCGGCGTCGGTTTCTGCTACAACGTCGGCCGCATCGTCGCCGCGACCGCGCCGTTCACGCTCGGCGTGATCACGCGGCGGCTCGGCGGCGACATCGAGGGCTTCCGCACCGCCGGCCAATACGTGAGCCTCGTCCTGCTCGCCGGCCTCGCCGTCGTGCCGTTCCTGCCCGAAACCAAAGACCAACCGCTCCCCGAGGAGTAAGCCTAGTTTTCCCATCCGTCATGCGCGCCCGCCTCCTCCTCCCGTTCGCGATTCTCGCCGCCGCCGCCTCCGCCCAAATCGGCGACAAGGCCGACAAACCCGGCGAGGTCCAAAAATCCCTCGTCCCCCGCGAACTCATCCCGCCCGCCCCGCCGCTCGCGCCGGCGGACGCCCTGAAATCCTTCCGCCTCGCGCCCGGCCTCCGCCTCGAACTCGTCGCCGCCGAACCGCTCGTGCAAGACCCGGTCGCGATCCAGTTTGGTCCCGACGGCCGCTGTTGGGTCGCGGAAATGCGCGGCTACATGAACGACTTCGACGGCAGCACCGAGGACCAGCCCACCGGCCGCATCGTCGTCCTCACCGACACCGACGGCGACGGCGTCTACGACCGCAGCACCGTGTTTCTCGACAACGTGATCCTCCCCCGCGCGCTGCTCCTCGTCGGCGACGGCCTGCTCGTCGGCGCGCCGCCGTTCCTGAAATTCTGGCGCGACACCGATGGCGACGGCCGCGCCGACACCGCCACGATCGTCGCGAGCGACTACGGCGTGCAGGTCGATCCGAAACGCCCCGAGCTCGCCAACCCCGAGCGCGCCCCCAACAGCCTCCTCTGGGCCCTCGACAACTGGATCTACAGCGCGGCCTACGTGAAAAAATTCCGCTACGTGCGCGGCGACTTCCGCGAGGGCACCACCACGTTTCGCGGCCAGTGGGGCCTCACGCAGGACGACTTCGGCCACCTCTTCCACAACTCCAACAGCGACCAGCTCCGCGCCGACGTCATCCCCTCGCGCTACCTCGGCCGCAACCCCAACTACCCGCGAGCCGCCGGCGCCAACGTCCTCGTCCCCGAAAACCAGCTCGTCTGGCCCGCCCGCGTCACGCCCGCCACCAACCGCGCCTACCGCCCCGAGATTCTCCGCGACGGCAAACTCAAGGAATTCACCGCCGCGTGCGCTCCGTGGATCTTCCGCGGCGACGCGCTCGGCGCCGATTTCTACGGCGACGCCTTCGTCTGCGAGCCCGCTGGCAATCTCATCAAACGCAACCGCCTCACCGCCCCGCACGGCACGCTCAAGGCGCACGAGGCCTACGAGAAAACCGAGTTTCTCGCCTCGACCGACGAACGCTTCCGCCCCGTCAACCTCGCCACCGGCCCCGACGGCGCGCTCTACGTCGTCGATTTCCACCGCGGCCTCATCGAGCACCGCATCTCGCTCACGAGCTACCTCCGCCAGCAGTCCGAGGATCGCGACCTCATCAAACACCAGCACATGGGCCGCATCTACCGCGTCGTGCGCGACGGCGCGCCTCCGGCGAAAAAACTCCCACGCCTCGACCGACTCGATCCCTCCGGGCTCGTCGCCGAGCTCTCGTCACCGAATTCCTGGCGCCGCGAAACCGCCCAGCGCCTCCTCGTCGAGCGCGCCGATCCCGCGCTCGCCGAGGCGCTCCGCGACCTCGCGCTGCGCGGCGAATCCCCCCACGGCCGTCTCCACGCGCTCTGCGTGCTCGAGGGCGCCGGCCTCGCGGACGCGACGACGGCGTTTGCCGCGCTGCACGATGCCAGCGCGTTTGTCCGCACCGCCGCGATCCGACTCTGCGAGCCGCTCCTCGGCGTGCCTGCGCAGAAAACCATCGCGATCCAACGCCTCCTTCCCCTCGCCGCCGATCCCGCGCCCGAGGTGCAGCAACAGGCCGTCCTCACCCTCGGCGAAGCCCGCGACCCCGTCGTCGATCTGCGGCTCGCCCACGCCGTGCGCGCCGCGCCCGAGAACGTGTTTCTCCTCGACGCGTTTTTCTCCGGCCTCTTCGAACGCGAGCTCCCGCTCCTCGAAAAACTCCTCTTCGACTCCGCCTGGTCGCCCACCGATCCTCCCGCGATGACGTTGCTCGAGGGGCTCGCGCGCGGCGTCGCCACGTCGCGTCAACCCGCCGCCGTCGAGCGCCTCCTCGGGCTCGCCGCCGGCAGCGGCGGCGCGCGCGCGGCCGCGTTGCTTGGCGGCATGACCAAGGCACCCAACGTCACCGCCACCAAGCCGCTGCGCCTCGCCAAGGAGCCCCCGGCGCTCACGGCGTTGCGCAACTCCGGCGACAAATCCCTGCAAGCCCCGCTCGCCAAACTCGCCGCCGCCCTCGTGTGGCCTGGCAAACCCGGCGCCAAACCCGAGCTCGTTCCGCCCCCGCTCACCGCCGCCGAGCAGCGGAGCTTCGACGCCGGTCGCACGCTCTACCTCGGCACCTGCGGCGCGTGCCACCAGCCGCACGGCCGCGGCCTCGAGGGGCTCGCCCCGCCGCTCGCCGAATCCGAATGGGCCAACGGCCCCGCGAGCCGCGTGGTCCGGATCGCGCTCCACGGCGTGCGCGGCCCGCTCAAGGTCGACGGCCGCACCTACAATCTCGACATGCCGCCCTTCGGCGTTCTCACCGACGAACAACTCGCCGCGCTCTCAACCTATCTCCGTCGCGAGTGGGGCAACACCGGCACGCCCGTCTCCGCCGATCAGGTCCGCGCCATCCGTGCCGAGACCGCGAAACGCGCCGAGCCTTGGACGCAGGACGAGTTGTTGAAGGTGCCGTGATCGAGTGGCACGGGTCTCCCGACCCGTGGACTCGGCGCGCGTAGCGGCGGGCGTCCCTGCCCGCCGGTTCAGGGCATTCGCAAAAACCACGTCCCGCAGCCGACGCCCGCCGCGTCAACCCCTCCCGCCTCACTTCGCCGCCGGCAGTCGCGCGACAACTTGCCCCGTGAAAATCAGCGTCACATCCGCGACGCGCACGGCGGGAGAAATGCCGCCCGCGCCGGGGAGGCGTTGAATTATCGGAGCGGCCGGCTTGGCGATTTGCGCATTCATGGCGACGACTGTGACGAGCAGGGCGAGCGGCAAGGCGACGCGTCTCATTTGGAAGCCGGATCGAGTTTTTCGAGTTCGGCGTCGGTCCAGGCATTCACGCGGCTCACGACTTCGAGGCGCACGCGCGCGATGTCGGCGGGCGCGACGGCGGACGCGTTGTTCCCAAACGAGCGGCGCACAAACGTGAGCACGCCCGCGAGCTGCTCGTCGGGCAGTGTGGCGAGCGGCACCATCGCCGCCGGAAAACCCGGCGTGCCCTCCTTGCCCTTCAGCAAAATCCGAATCGCGGAGTCGGCCGAGACGGCGTTGGCCCAGCGGCCTTCTTTGAGCGACGGCGCAACTGCGACTTTGCCGAGCCCATCGGGCTGATGACACGCCGCACACAGGCCGTAAGTCGTGCGCCCCGCCTCGAACAGCGCCAGCTGCTCCGTCGTCAACGGCGCGACCACCGGCCGCGCCGCCTGTCGCGCGCGCCGCTGGCGCAGCGCCTCGACGGCGGTCGCCGCCTTCTGCCGCACCGACGGATCGGGCGCGCCGGCCGCGAGCGCGGCCAGATTTTTTTCCGGCAAACTCGCGCCCGCGACTTTCGTCGCGCCGCGCATGAGCGCGTAGCGTCCCCACTGCGGAAACGGCGCGTCACCGATCGCGTTCGCGAGTGCATCGGCCGCCGGGCCGCCCGCGCGCACGAGGTGAATCGCGAGCGATTCCAGCAGCGGCGCCGCGCCAAACGGCGGCGCCGGCCGCGCCGCGATCTCCGCGCGCAGGCGGCGCAACACCTCGGTCTCGCGTCCGCGCAACGCGATGAGCAGCGCATCCGCGAGCGAGGCGTGCTCGCTCGCGCGCGGGAGCAAGCTCCAGAGCAAATCGAGTTTCGCCGTCTCGCTCTCCGCGACTCCGCTCGTGCCGCCGCCCGCATTCACGCTCACGCTGAGCGCGATCTGCGCGAGCACGCTGGGCTCCTCGCGCGCGACGCGCCCGCGCCACAACGCGACGAGCCCCGCACCCGCCGGTGTGCGCAACAACGGCTCCGCCGCCTGCGCGGCCGCGACGCGCACGCGCGCATCCGCATCCGCCGCCGCGCGCGCGAGATCGTCCGGCGTAAGCGCGCCCGTGCCTTCGAGACTCCACAGCGCCCCCACGCGATCACGCGCGAGCGGCGCGGTGGCGAGCACCGCGCGCAGGAGCGACGCGGCCGCAGCGGGCGCGCGCTCGACGAGGAGGCGCTGCGCGGTGTCGCGCACCCAGCCGTTGTCGTCGGCGAGGAGTTTCACGAGCGCGGCGGCGTCGGCGCGGGCGAAGTCGGGGAGTTTCGCGGGCGCGCCGTTTTCGTGGACGATACGCCAGATGCGGCCGTGGCCCCAGAGCGGCGCGTTGAGTCCGCGGGCGAGGATCTGGTCGCGGAGATACGTCGTCGCGAACTGGTAGCCCTCGAGCATCCCGCGATAATAGTCGACCACGTAGAGCGCGCCATCGGGGGCGTTCGTGAGAAACACCGGGCGAAACCGCTCGTCGGGCGAAGCGAGAAACTCCACGCCCTGATACGCGTTGAGCGCCGTGAGCCGGCCCGCGGCCTCGACGAGCAGGTTGCGTTTCACGAGGTTGCCGCCGGGCTCGGGCACGAACGCGTTGCCGGAAAATTCGGCGGGAAAATTTGTGCCGCGATAGATCAGCGGCGCCGACGCCGCCGTGAACGTCGCGAGCGTGCCATCCTCGCGGAGCTGGCCGGTTTTGTAGCCGCGGTTCACGCCGGGCGTCGGATGGATGGGCCACGTGGATTGATCGGCGGCGACCTGAAAATTCGCGCCGTGCAACGGGAGGCGCCGGTCGAGGCCCGCGAGGTAGCGCGAGGGCAGAAAGTCTCCGCGCAGTTGGTCGCTGTTGCTGTTGAAAAACATCCGGCCGAAGTCGTCCTGCGTGAGCCCCCACTGGCCTTGCGCGACGGTGGGCTCGCGTTGCCACGCGCCGGAAATTTTCCGCCAGCGCGCGCGGTAGGCGGCGTTGTAGAGCCAGTTGTCGCGCGCCCAGAGGAGGCCGTTGGCGCTGCCCTCGACGTTTTCCGGCGTGCCGTAGTCGTCGGCGAGGAGCGTCTTCTCGTCCATCACGCCGTCGCCGTTCGTATCACGCGTGCGCCACAGATTCGGCGGATCGCCGATGAGCACCTCGTCGCCGGCAAACGCGATCGCGCGCGGGACGTCGAGGTTGTCCGCATAGACGGTGCGCCTGTCCATCACGCCGTCGCCGTCGGTATCCTCGAGGATCACGACGCGGCCGAGCGGGCGCGTCGGCGGCGCTTTTCCTTTTTCCAAATACACGGGCAGCTCGGTGATGACCTCGGCGTTGTAGGCGGAGAGCTCGGCCACCCAGAGGCGGCCGCGCGCGTCGAAGGTCATCATCACCGGGTCGCGCACGAGGGGCTCGGCGGCGACGAGCTCGATGCGGAAACCCGGCGGCAACACGAACGCCCGCCGCGCCTCCTCGGGCGAAAACACCTTCGCCGGCGGCAGCGCCAGCTCGGCGTTGGGCGGACGTTGCGGCTCGTCGTTTTTCTTGTCGCCGAGCTGGGCGAACGCGCGGACGGCGGCGGCGAAAACCAAGAGCGCGACGGAAACACGGCGCCGCGAGGCGCGCAGTCGAGGGGCGGACATGGCCGGAAAACAAGGACGGCGTCGCGGGAGTTCAAGCGAGTTCACTTCCGCCAATCGCCGCGCGACGGCCGCAGGCGACCGCGCCGCGCGGAAATTTTCCGCGCGGAAAATCGCCTTTGAAAATCCGCGCCGCGTCGTTCCTCTCACGCTCCGCATGAACGCCTCCTCCCCCACCCCGCTCCCCGCCGCGCCGCAGGTCCGCATTTTCCCCGACCGTCCCGCGATGGGCCGCGCCGCCGCCGAACACGCCTGCGCCATCCTCGAAGCGACGCTCCGCACGCAGCCGCGCGCGCGCGCCATCTTCGCGTGTGCGCCGTCGCAAAACGAGTTTCTCGCCGCGCTCGTCCCGCTCGCCCGCGGCCGGATCGATTGGTCGCGCGTGACGATTTTCCACATGGACGAATACGTCGGCATCGCCGCGACCCATCCGGCGAGTTTTCGGAATTTTCTGCGCGAGCACCTGCTCGCCCACGTGACGCCGGGCGAGTTTCACCCCATCGGCGGCGACGCCCCCGACACCGCCGCCGAGTGCCGTCGCTACGCCGCGCTGCTCGACGCCGCGCCCATCGATCTCATTTGCCTGGGCATCGGCGAAAACGGCCACATCGCCTTCAACGATCCGCCCGTCGCCGATTTCAACGACCCCACCTCGATCAAGGTCGTCGAGCTCGACCTCACGTGCCGCCAGCAGCAGGTCAACGACGGCTGCTTCCCCACCCTCGCCGCCGTGCCGACGCACGCGCTCTCGTTGACGATCCCCGTTTTCCGCCGCGCGAAAAAACTCAGCATCGTCGTCCCCGGCCCGCGCAAGGCCGCCGCCGTCCGCGCCACGCTGCGCGACCCGATCGCGACCGCATGCCCGGCGACGATCCTCCGCGAGCATACGGCCGCGACGCTCTTCCTCGATCGCGCCTCCGCCGCGCAGCTCGGTTAGGCGCGCGCCGCCGCGAGGGACGTTGACCTGTCCGGCCTCGCCGGCTAGCCGGTGCGACCGATGAAACTCACCGCCGCCCAAAAAAAGATCCGCGCGCTCGAGCATTCGATCCTCCGCGATCAGGGGAAACTCGCCGCGCTCAAACGGAAACAGCCGCGCGAACTCGTCCCCGACTACGTGCTCTCGACCTCGCAGGGGCCGGTGCGGCTCTCGGCGCTCTTCGGCGCGAAACGCGATCTGATCGTGGTGCATAACATGGGGCGGGAGTGCCCCTACTGCACGCTTTGGGCGGACGGATTCAACGGCCTCTACCCGCACCTCGCGGATCGCGCGGCCTTCGTCGTCGTCTCCCCCGATCCGCCGGCGGCGCAGGAGGAATTTGCCGCGACGCGCGCGTGGCGTTTCCCGATCGCTTCGGGCCACGGCGGGACGTTCATCCAAGCGATGGGTTTCCTGCCGCGGCCGGGAGAGCCACTGCCGGGGGTGTCGACGTTTGTGAAGGAGCGCGGGAAAATTTTCCGCGTGGCATCGGCGCCCTTCGGGCCGGGCGACGCGTTTTGCAGCGCGTGGAATTTCTTCGCGCTGCTCGCGGGCGGCGTTGACGACTGGGCGCCGCGCTATCGGTATTGAGCCATGATGAAACGCATCCTGTTGATCACGCTCGCGGCGGCGGCGATCGCGCTGGCCGGATGCGGCAAGCCGAAGGCGAAGGAAATCACTTCACTGCAACGCAAGGAGGCGGCGACGCTCGTGGGCGACGCGGATTTCGCCTCGACGCTGCGCGACCACGCGAAGGCCGAGGGCCTGCTCGCGAAGGCGGTGGCGCTGTGCCCGGACAACGGCGAATACTGGCTGAGCCTCGGCGCCACGCGCGCGCGCCTGAAGCAGCGCGACGGCGCGAAGACGGCCTATCAGGGCGCGCTGGCGGCGTATGAGGCCGACGCGAAAAAAGCGCCCAAGGAAGCGCAGCCGGTGTTGCAGCAAATCTACGCGCTGGCGCTGCTCGGCCGCACGAGCGACGCGCGGGCGCTGCTCGAGAAAGCGAAGAAGTTGTTTCCGACCGACCACGCGGTGAAGGCGTTCGCCGGCGGCCAATTCGAGCAGGCGATCGCGAGCGGGGCGTTCAAGGAAGTCGCGCTCTGAACGGGCGCCTCCGACATTGGCGGAACCGCGAATGGACGCGAATGAACGCGAATCCAGAAGAGATTGATTGGCGACTGGAGGGGCATCTTCCGGTCACCGCTGGGGGTCCGCCTTCAGACACGGCGCGGGTCTTCATTCGCGTCCCTTCGCGTCCATTCGCGGTTCAACTGCCTTGTGCCGGCTAAGCGCGACGCCCGATGCATGACGCGTGGATTGAGTTCGGCCAGGTCGCGGTGGCGCATGCGTTCGCGGTCGCGAGCCCGGGGCCGGACTTCGCGATCGTGCTGCGGCAAAGCGTGACGCACGGGCGCCGCACGGCGGTCTGGACGAGCGTGGGCGTGGGCACGGCGATTCTGTTGCACGTGGGTTATTCGCTGCTCGGGCTCGGGCTGGTGATTCGCGGATCGGCGGGGTGGTTTTCAGCGTTGAAATATGCGGGCGGCGCGTATCTGGCGTGGCTCGGCGTGCAGGCGCTGCGCGCAAAGCCGCGCGACGCGGCCGCAATCGCGACGGGCGCGGGCGAAGCGATGCCGTCGACGCGCGCCGCGTTTGCGACGGGTTTTCTGACGAACGCGCTCAACCCGAAAGCGACGCTGTTTTTCATCGCGCTGTTCGCGACCGTCGTGAGCCCGGCGACGCCGCGCCTCGTGCAAGCGGGCTACGGTGCGTGGATGGCG
>JBEANZ010000478.1:0-2586 GCA_041165185.1 Verrucomicrobiota bacterium
CTCGACGGGCCCGGTGCTCAACCGCGTTTTCCAAAAAGGCTTTCAGGCCGCGAAGCACGTCCGCGCCACCACCGCGATCACGGCGGGCCACGTGAGCGTCGCCAACGTCGCCGTCGATCTCGCGCTCTCGATTTTCGGCGGGCTCGACGCCGCGCGCATCCTGCTCCTCGGCGCCGGCGAGATCGGGGAGAAGACGGCGCGGGCCTTTCAGAGCCGCGGCGCGGCCGCGCTCACCGTGGCGAGCCGGCGGCTCGAACGCGCGATGGAGCTCGCGACCGCGCTTGGCGCGAGCGCGATGCCGTTTGAGCAACGCGAAGCGCGGCTCGCGGAGTTTGACGTCGTCGTCTGCGCCACGTCCGCGCCCTCGACGGTCGTCTCCCTCGCCGCCGTGACGGCAGCGATGCAACGCCGCCCCGCGCGCCCCCTGTTTTTCATCGATCAGGCGTTGCCGCGCGATGTAGAGCCGGCGGTCGCGGGCCTCCAAAACGTGTTTCTCTACAACCTCGACGACCTCGCGAAAATCGCGGAGCAAAACCGCGCCGCGCGCGCCGCCGAACTGGCCAAGTGCCACGCGATCGTCGCGGAGAAAGCCTCCGCGCTCTGGCGGCAGGTGGCCGCGCAAATCGCCGGCAGCGCGAGCGCCGCCGAGGCCGGCGGCGCGGCGACGGCGCCGCAGCATTCCTGAGCGGCGCGTGGGCGCGTGGCGGCGCGCCAGAAGTAGGGCGAGGTCTCTGACCTGCCCTGCGAACGTCGCACCATTTTCGAGGGCGGGACGGAGACCCTGCCCGACTTCGGACGGCGGCTCTTCCCTTCGCGTGAGCTTCTCGTCTACCGCCGCGCCAGCCCGTCGCGCGCGCGGTCCAGCGCGGCGATCAGTTCGTCCATCTTGATCGGTTTGCTGATGTAGTCGTCCATGCCGGCCGCGAGGCACGTCTCGCGATCGCCGCGCATCGCGTTCGCCGTGAGCGCGATGATCCAGAGGCGGACCTCGCCGGCGTCGCCCGCGCGCAGCCGGCGCGCCGCCTCGAGTCCGTCCATCTCGGGCATCTGCACATCCATCAGCACGACATCGTAGGGTTGGCGGCGCACGGCCGCGAGGACCTCGTGGCCGTTGGCGGCGAGGTCGGCGCGATAGCCCGCCTTCGCGAGCATGAGGAGCGCGACCTTTTGGTTGACCACGTTGTCCTCCGCGAGGAGCAGCCGCTCCGGCCGCGCCGCGCTGATGTTGGCGACAAACGGCAGCGTCGTGCTGCGCCCCGGCTCCACGGCGGCGGGCCGCAACAGGGCCGTGAGCGCCTCGAAGAGCTGTGCCGGTTTCGCGGGCTTCGTGAGCCGCGCCGCGAAAATCTCCATCGCCGGATCGCCGTCGCCCTGGCCGAGCGAGGAGAGCAACACGAGAGGCATCGCTGCCGCGTCGCGCAGCGCGCGGATTTCCTGCGCCAGCCGGAGTCCGTCCATTTCCGGCATGTGCATGTCGAGCACGGCGGCGTCGAACAACTCGCCACTGCGCAGGCGCGCGAGCGCCTCCGCCCCCGAGGCGCACACGGCGACCTCCGCGCCCCACCCCGCGCTCACGCCGGCGAGGATGCGGCGGTTGGTGGCGTTGTCGTCGACGACCAGCAGGCGGCGGCCCGACAGGTGGCCGGTGCCGGCCGCCGGCCACGTGCGCGGTTTCGTCGGGCAGGCCTCCACAAGAATCGTGAACGAAAACGTGGAGCCGCGGCCCACTTCGCTCTCAACCCACATGCGGCCCGACATGAGTTCCGCGAGACGTTTGCTGATCGCGAGGCCGAGGCCGGTGCCGCCGAACTTCCGCGTGGTCGACGCATCCACCTGCGAAAACGAGCGGAACAACCGCCCTTGCCCCTCCGCGGAAATCCCCAGCCCGGTGTCGCGCACGGCGAAGGAAAGCTCGACCCGTCCGTCGCCGGCCGACGCAACGCCGACGGTGAGCAACACCTCGCCGCGTTCCGTGAATTTCACGGCGTTGCCGAGCAAGTTGACGAGGATTTGCCGCAGCCGCGTCGGGTCGCCGCGCACCGCGCCGGGCACGCCGTCGGCCACGTCGTAGAGGAGATCGAGGCCCTTTTCCGCGACGCGCGGCGCGAGCAGATCGAGCGCGGCCTCCACGCATTCGCGCGGGGAAAACTCCGTGGCCTCCAACTCAAAACGCCCCGACTCGATTTTGGAAAAGTCGAGGATGTCGTTGATGATCGTCAGCAGCGCGTCGCCGCTGTGGCGGATGGTCTCGACGTAGTCGCGCTGCTCGGCGCCGAGCTTCGAATCAAGCAGGAGCGAGGTCATCCCGATCACGCCGTTCATGGGCGTGCGGATTTCGTGGCTCATCATCGCGAGGAACTGGCTCTTCGCGACGTTGGCCATCTCGGCCGCTTCCTTGGCCACGCGCAGGTCGGCCGCCTGCTGCTTCTGCGCCGTGATGTCGATCACGGTCGTGAGGTCCACGTAGCCGCCGTCGGGGAAACGCTGCCGCTGCACCGCGAGCACGACCCAGATGATGCTGCCGTCGGGCCGCCGATAGCGTTTCTCCAACTCGATCTGATCGGTCTCGCCGGTGTCGAGCCGCGC
>JBEANZ010000479.1:0-4478 GCA_041165185.1 Verrucomicrobiota bacterium
CGCTCGCACGTGTGCGGCGCGACGGCACGGCGACGAGCGCCGGCCCTACACAAGACCAATCTCGGCTGGGAAATAGATTGAATAGCGCAGTTGAAACCCGAACCACGCGGAGCAAAGACCGAAAAAACCGGTGCCCAAAACACTCGTTCGCCGAGTGAATCCCCGCGGCGTGAAACGAGTCGTTTTCTTATCCGCGCCCACCGTGCCCTCCGCGTTGCAACGGCGTTCTTGAGGACGGTTTCAACCGCGACCCCATCGACGCCGTCTTGCCGCGCCAAGGACGCCTTCACCCAAGTCGGCGCCCTCCAACTCGCGAACACCGGCGCGCAAGACGCCGCCATGCTCGCGACTCCCCAGGGAACTACTGCGTGAGCGTCAGCGGCAAGGCCCTCGTGTGGGCCTCCGACGTGCCGTAGCTGAGTTGTCAACACGACCCGCAACTTTGGCCGGTGCGACTACTGCGACACCGGGAGCCGTGACTGGTCTAGCATCCAGTCACGCTCTTTCGCCGTTTTTCTTAGAAATAATCTCAAGAGCTACACAGAAGCCGATGGCGATCACGAGCGTCCCTCCCGCCGACCTGACTATGTTGGAGTAGAGTCTGCGATTGTAGGCGGCTGGATCGCGAAAGCTCCGTTCGCGCTCGAAAATATCATTCTGGTGATCGAGCCCTGAATACTTCCAGAACGCCACCCCTGCCGATAACGCTGTGGTCGCGACGCAGAACACCGCGTATGAATAATAGCGCGCCCACCAGCGGTCGGGCTGTTCTCGCGGCGCTTCGCTCGCCTTGAAATTTTTCAGCGTGGGAAGTTGTTTCATTTTCTTGCCCGCCTGTTCGCTGAGCCACGGCCGCTCAGGGCCGGTGGCTCTGGCAGCAGGTTCATGGTCGTTTTCTTTCGAAAGCGCCCTGAAATGTAATCCTCAGCGACGATCAAAAGACCCAGCACGCCAGCACCGTAGATGTAGTAGCGCACCCCGCGGACCATACCCAACTTGTCTTCATCCGGCTCTCCCCTCCGCCCCCACCGTTTTTCTGCCAGGGTGAGTTCATGCGGTTTCGGTTCGAACACCTCCAACCCGCCGCTAATCGCGGAGCACACCGAAAAAATTACTAGTCCAATATGACGGGCTCTAGCCATTTTCTATGTTGAACAGCGCTACTCGCGGGAAATGGGTGCGCCTTTTTCCCGAAAAGGGCGGTGTGAGGCGGCACCCGCGTCGTTCATCGTCGCGAAGGCGTAGTTGGCGGCCCGAGCGGCGCAAGGCCCGAATCGCGCGCGGATGCCACTCGGGCTCCTCTCGCCCTTTTCCCCCTTGACGGTCGTTGCCCGTGCCGAACCTCGGGGGGACCGCCCATCATTTGGTGCGGCCCCTTATTGGGGTCCCGTGCCCTGGTTTTCATTCGCGTCGATTCGCGTCCATTCGCGGTTCAACCGCCCCGCCCCGCTCAATCCAGCGTCTGCCGATACCGCTTTACGCCGACCGTCATCGCCACGACCAGAAACGCCACCAGCGGCCACACTTCCGGCAAAATCTCCGCCGGGCCGTTCCCCTTCAGCAGCACCCCGCGCACGATGCGCAGGAAATGCGTGTTTGGCAGCACGCTCCCGATCCACTGCGCCCACTCCGGCATCCCGCGAAACGGAAACATGAAGCCCGTCAGCAAAATCGACGGCAGGAAAAAGAAGAACGCCATCTGCACCGCCTGCAGTTGGTTTTTCGCCAGCGAGGAAAACGTGATCCCCATCGCCAGATTGCACGCGATGAACAGCAGCGACACCGCGTAAATCAACGCCACGCTCCCCACCATCGGCACGCCGAACAACCACCGCGCCGCCCCCAGAATCAGCGTCACCTGGATGTAGCCCACCACGATGTAGGGGATGATTTTTCCCACCATCACCTCGAACGGCCGCACCGGCGTGGACAACAAATTCTCCATCGTGCCCCGCTCCCGCTCGCGCGTAATCGCGAGCGAGGTGATGACCACCATCGTCATCGTGAGCACCACGCCCATGAGGCCGGGGACGACGTTGTATTGGGTGATGTTTTCCGGGTTGTAGTGCGCGTGGATGGCAAACTCCGCCGGCCCGTCCTTCGCGCGCAGCCGCGCCAGCGGCCCCGCGAGGTCGCGGTCCAGCGCGCGCGCCGCCACCGCGCGCACCGCCGCGAGCGCCGGCCCCGTCGCCGCCGGATCGGTGGCGTCGGCCTCGACGAGCACCGTCGGCCGCTCGCCGCGGATCAGTTTCCGCGAGAAATCCTCCGGGATATTGATCACGAACTGCACCTCGCCCAGCTGGAGGAGATCGCGCGCCTCGGCCTCGGTCCGCGCCTCGCGCACGACCGAAAAATAATCGCTGTGCCGCAGCGCCGCGACGAGCGTCCGCGCAAACGGCCCCTGGTCCGCCGCGCGAATCGCCGTCGGCAAATGCTTCGGATCCGAGTTGATCGCGTAGCCGAAGAGCAGGAGCTGCATCAGCGGAATGCCGACCATCATGCCGAAGGTGATGCGGTCGCGCCGCATCTGGATGAACTCCTTCAGCACCATCGCCCAGAGCCGGTGAAACGTGAAGCGCCTCATGGGTGGAGCGCGTTGCCCCCTACGCGCTGGGTCGGTGCATTGTAGGGCCGCCGCTCGTCGGCGCGCCGTCGCGGATGCGACACGGAGCCTCCCTCGGGCGCCCGCCGCGCGACGGCATGGCGACAAGCGCCAGCCCTACGGGCCGCAGAATTTCGCTCCGCCTTCATGCAAAATTATCCCGCGCCGTGTCCATCAGGCTGATGAACACGTCCTCGAGCCCGCTACGGATTTTCGTCCACTCGTTTTGCCCGTCGCGCACGGCCGCGACGGTCGCGTCGAGCTTCGCCGCGTCGCGGCCGCTCACGTGCAACGTCGTGCCAAACGCCACCACTTGCTCCACGCCGTCGCGCCCGCGCAACGCCGCCGCGATCGCATGCAGGTTTCCCCCCGTCACGCTCCACGTGGTGACCGCCGCCGCGGCGATCACTTCGCCCACGGTGCCGCGCGCGAGGAGGTTGCCGTAGGCGAGGTAGGCGAGCCGGTGGCAACGCTCCGCCTCGTCCATGTAGTGCGTCGTGATGAGCACCGTCAGGCCCTCGGCCGCGAGCCGGTGAATCTCCTCCCAAAACTCCCGCCGCGCCTTCGGATCGACGCCCGCCGTCGGCTCGTCGAGCAGCAGCAGTTGCGGCGAGTGGATGAGGCACGCCGCGAGCGCGAGGCGCTGTTTCCAGCCGCCGGAAAGCTGGCCCGCGAGCTGGTGGCTGCGGTTGGCAAGCCCGAGGCGTTCGAGGCTGCGCGCCACCGCCGCGCCGCGATCGGGCACCGCGTAGAGGCGCGCGATGAAATCGAGATTCTCGCGGATGCTCAGGTCCTCGTAGTAACTGAACTTTTGCGTCATGTAGCCGACGTGCCGCTTGATGGCCGCTTGGTCTTTCAACAGGTCGTAGCCGAGACACGTCCCGCGCCCCGCATCGGGCGTGAGCAGCCCGCAGAGCATGCGGATGAACGTCGTCTTCCCCGAGCCGTTGGGCCCGAGAAACCCGTAGATCTCCCCGCGCCGCACCCGCAGATCGATCGCGTTGACGACGGTCTTGGCGCCGAATTTTTTCGTCACACCCGCGACGTCGATGGCGAAGTCACTCATGGAAAAAATCCCAAACTCCAAAGGTCCAAACGCCAAAAAAATTTTAGGGCCGGAAACTCGAATTGGGTTCTTCGCAGTTTCCGGCGGGTAGCCGCCAAGGTTTGGGAGCCCCAAGGGGGCGAAAAGTTGAAAGCCCAGGGCAACGCCCTGGGAAGTGCGCCCCGCAACAATCCAAGCCCTGAAAGGGCGAAACCGGACGCGGGTGTCGCCCCTTCAGGGCGAAAACATTTTCCCATTCGAATCCCAGGGCGCTGCCCTGGGCTTTCGACTTCCGCCCCTTCGGGGCTTCCCGGCAGGCAGCCGTCGACCCACTCAGCACAACGAGGAACCTCAAACGGAGATTTCGTCATTTGAGTTTTCTTTGGCGTTTGGGATTTCCCGCACCGCTATTGGGCGCGCGCCACATCCGCCGGCTGCCCCGGATGCAGGTCGCGCGCCGCCGTCGCGTCGGCGAACACCGCCTCGACCATGAACACCAGCTTCGCGCGGTTCTCCCGGTTGTAGAGGATCGGCGGGGTGTATTCGGGCGTCGGCGAGAGGAAGCTCACGCGCGCCGCGAGCGCCAGCCGGCCCGTGATCGCGACGCGCAGCGCGTCGCCCGCCTTGAGCGCGGCGAATTCCGCCTCGGGCACGAAGAAACGCACCTTCAAATTCTCCGGCGGCAACAACGCCACCACCGGCGTGCCCGCCGGGACGAATTCGCCCTCGCGGAACAGCGTGTCGTAGACGAGCGCGGGCTGCGCGGCGCGCGGCGCGGCCTGGGTTTTTTGCGCGACGCTCCAGTCGGCGCGTTCCTGTGCGGCGGTCGCG
>JBEANZ010000480.1:0-3386 GCA_041165185.1 Verrucomicrobiota bacterium
GCGCGACGGCACGCCGGCAAGCGGCGGCCCTACGGCGCGGCAGCGAACGGACGATCCGATTACTTCGCCTCCGCGATCTGCTTGCGCAGCTCGGCGACGCACGGCGCCGCCTGCGCGGCGATGTCGCCCCAGACTGGTTCGAGAGTGAGACGGCCATCGTAGCCCGCGCGGCGGAGCGCACGCAGAAACGGCCGCAGATCGTCGCCATACGTGCCCATCGGCGCGCGGTCGCGATCCTCGGAGATGTGCGCGTGGCGGAGGACGGGGGCGATTTTCAGGATGTCGTCGAACGACTCGCCGTTGCGCACGATGTGAAATGAATCGACGAGCAACCGCACCGCCGGGTGGTTCGCACGGCGCACGGCCTCGGCGCCCTCGAGGACGGTGTTGACGACGTTGCACTCGCCGCGCCAGAGCGGCTCGACGACGAGCAGCACGCCGTGCGCGGCCGCGAAGGGCGCGAAGAGTTGGAGCGACTCGACGTATTGCTCAAACGCACGCGCGCCCGACCAACCCTCAGGCGCCTGCCGCGCCGCCGCGCTGCCGAAGACGATCACGTTCATCCCGACCGCGTGCGCGCGGCGAAAGACGTTGGCCGCGTAGCGCTCGAGTCGCGCGCGATCGATGGTCGGGCCGACGACCTTGAGATCGGCGGGGAGAAAGCGGTTCGAGGCCGGCATCAGTTGTCCGCTGCTGCGGAGGAGTGCGGCGCGCGCGGCGAAATCGGCCTCGGGCCGCTCGGGCAGAAGGACCTCCTGCGTGAGGCCCTCGACGAAATCGTGACCGGCGTCGGCGGGGAGGTGGGCGAGGAGGGCGTCGTTGGCGCAGATTCCGATTTGCATGGGTGGGGGAGGTTCAACCACGGAAAACGTGACGCGACACGGACAAAAATCGGCGTGGCGTAAAATGCTCTTGCTTCGCCCGTGGGCCTGACGCTTTGTCGCCGTCCTTGTTCGGGCTGTAGCGTAGCCTGGTAGCGCGCTTGCATGGGGTGCAAGAGGTCGTGAGTTCGAATCTCACCAGCCCGACCATTTTTTCCCGTTCGACTCAACTCGTTGAGTCGTCGTCCTCCGTGGCGGGTTCGCGCAACGAGAGCGTCTGCGGGTGTAGCCGGGGCGCTCTTCGGCGGGACGCTACGTCGGGGACCCCTCGGGCAAAACGGGCGCGTGGCGGAGAGGATAGGATTTGAACCTACGGTGCCCTTGCGGACACTCCTGATTTCGAGTCAGGTGCGATAGACCACTCTGCCACCTCTCCGGCGCGGAATCGCGGACGTTACGGCGGTCGTCGCAAAATGAAAGGCGAAAGTTTCCCGATGCCGCGCGTCGTGATCGGTCTTGCGTGGGGCGGGGCGCGTCGGTTGTAACCGCCGGCTTTTCCCACCATGTCGAAGCCCGATCCCGAATCCACCGAAGCGCGCGCCTCCTTCGTCGAGCGTGCGCTCGAAGGCTCCATCTTTGCCAGCCGCTGGCTCCAGGCCCCGCTCTACGCGGGCCTTATCGTCGCGCAGATTATCTACGTATTGCAGTTCATGCGCGAGCTGTGGCACCTGGCGCAGACGTTCGTTGGCCACGGCGCGGGCGAAAAGGTTCCCAGTGTCGAAGAGGTGAGCACCCAAATCATGATCGGCGTGCTGGGCCTGATCGATGTCGTGATGGTGGCGAACCTCGTGATCATGGTCGTCATCGGCGGCTACGAGACCTTCGTCTCGCGCCTCGATCTCGACGGGAAGGCGGACAAGCCGGAGTGGCTCAGCCACGTCAACGCCGGCGTCCTTAAGATCAAGCTCGGCACCGCGTTGATCAGCATCTCGTCGATCCATTTGCTGAAGACGTTTATCGAGGTGCGGGAACTCTCCGGTGCCATACCCAACGACGCGATCAAGTGGCAGGTGATCATCCACTCCATTTTCCTCGTCTCGGCCATCATGCTGGCGTGGACGGACAAGATCATGATGGCGGGCGTGAAGCACGGCGACGACAAGCACGGGGAAAAGGCGCACTGAGCGTCGCGGGTCGGAGGCGGCTGAGTGGCGTGGGTCGCGGCGGCGACGCGCGTCCGGATTTCTGCTTGCCGCGCGTTCCGCGCCGCGCCTAATTCCGCCCGCGCTTCCGCCCGGAGGCGAGGCATCGCCCGGTGCCGTTGTTTGGTTCGCCAGAGTAGCTCAGTGGTAGAGCAGAGGACTCATAAGCCTTTGGTCGCCGGTTCAATCCCGGCCTCTGGCACCAAATATTTTTCGTCGCGCGGCGGACGACTTACAATCCCGCCGCCACCTCGTCCCATTTCGCGCAGCATGCGAGGTAGGAGTCGTTGGCAAACGGCCGCAGCAGCGCAGGAAAACCCGGGTCGCTCAACACCGCGCGATGCAGCGGCTTCGGCCCGTGGAAGTGGATGATCGAGGCGTTCGCGGGCGGCATGCCCCAGTAGGATTTCCAGTTGAGTTCGCGCGCCAGCCGCGTCGGCGCGACGGGAAACACGTGGTAGAGCAACTGCTGATCGTAGCCGCCCTGCACGGCGGCGAGGAGGTGTTGCGCCGCCGCGATTTCGATCGCCGGAAGTTTTTCGCCGAGGCCGCGCGGGTTGATGCTCATCACGCCGGTGCTGTAGGCGCCCCAGGCGTTTTCGTCGGACTCGACGGAAACGGCAAACGTCTCCGGCCGCGCGGCGAGCAGCGCGGGCACGGGATCGCCGGCAAACATGATGTCGCAGTCGGTGTAGGCGACGAACTCGTCCTCCCAGCCGAAAAGGCGCATCAGCGTCGGAATCTCCAACCGCAGAAACGCCCCCGATCCGATCGTGAGGTGCTCGGGTTTGCCGAGCTGGCGGGCGAGCGCGTCGAGAGCGGGATAGAAACGCGAGCGGCAGTAGATCACGCGCACGCCGCGCGCCTCGAGCCACGCGGTGAGCGGACACGGCCCGCCGTCGAAGAGAAAGTGCGGCACGAGCGAGGTGCGCTGCGCAGCGGAGGCCACGGCGACCTGCACCATGCGCGCATAGGAATCGAACGTCGACGTGCTCGCCGAGAGGGAAAAAAACCAACGCATGGCCGGGAGCGTCCGCAGCGGCTTCGTGCGCGGCAACGGAAAAGCACGCGGCGGGGGCGCGGCGTGCGTGAGGGGAGCAATGGAAAGTGAAGTAGCGAAGTCTGCTGACTACGTGGCATGGGTGGCTCGCCCGTGTCTGCGGTGGCGGGCGCCGTCCACGGGTCGGGAGACTCGTGCCACCCAAAACGGGCAGGGCGCGTTGGCGGCAAGCGGTGGCCCTTGTGGCTACAGGTCGGCCAGCAGGGCGCGCAGTTCGCGTTCGGGATCCTCGTGGGATTGCGCGACGGCGAGTTGGAGCGCGTCGGCGAGCAGCGGCCTCGCGTCGGCGCGGCGGCCGAGCTG
>JBEANZ010000481.1:0-6201 GCA_041165185.1 Verrucomicrobiota bacterium
TAGGCGTGGCGCTTGTGTCATCGTTGTCCGCCACCCCGAAAGCCCACCCTGACACCACCGGCTGGCCCTCTTTGTTCGCTGCCGATTTTTCGGACTCGGTGACGAAGCCCGGTGACTGGACCGTCGAAAACGGCGTGCTCGTCGCAAAGAATCACGAGACCCTCTGGACGAAAAAATCCTACGCCAACTTCGTCCTCGATCTCGAATTCAAGGTCGCGAAGGAATCCAACAGCGGCGTGTTCCTGCGCTCGGGCAACATCAAGGACGTCCTCGCCGCGCTCGAAATCCAGGTGCACGAAAATCAGGACGGCGCGCACTACGGCATGGTCGGCGCCATCTACAACGCGCAGCCGCCCGCGAAACCCATGGCCAAGCCCGTCGGCGAGTGGAACCGTTTCACGATCACCTGCCACGACAGCCACGTGTCGCTCATCTTCAACGGCGAGGAAGTCTGGAACGTCGACCTCAACAACTGGACCGAGCCGAAGAAAAATCCCGACGGCACGCCGAACAAATTCGTGAAGGCGCTGAAGGATTTCAGCCGCAACGGCCCCATCGGCCTGCAAGGCCTCCACGGCAAGGCGCAGGCCCCCGTGTGGTATCGCAACATCCGGATCAAGGAGCTGAAGTAAGTCGCGCGCGGGTTTCGCGCGGAGTGATTTCACCCGGCGCCGCCCTCGTGGCGCGTTCCTCCCCGTGCTCACGCGTCGCACGTTTCTCGCCCGAGCCGCCGTTGCCTCCGCGACGACCGCGGCAATTGGCGCCGTCGCCGCGCGGCGCCTGTCCGCGGCGACGAGTGCCACGCGCGAACCGCCGCTGAGTCTCGGCTTCAGCCTCTACGGGATGAAGACGCTGCCGCTGTCGCGCGCGTTGGCGGAGTGCGCACGCATCGGCTATCGCAACGTTGAGCTCGCGCTCCTCGCCGGTTTTCCCACCGACCCCGCGAAGCTCACGTCCGACGTGCGCCGCGCCACCCGCGAAGCCTGTGCCGGCGCCGGTCAGCGCGTGTCAGCGCTCATGGTCAACCTCTCGCTCACCGCCAACGAAGCCGCGCGCACCGCACACCTCGGCGTGCTGCGGCAGGCCTGCGAGTTTGCCCGCGAGATCGATGCCACAGCGCCGCCCGTCGTGGAAACCGTGCTCGGCGGCAAACCCGCGACGTGGGACGCGGACCGAGCCGACATGGTCGCGCGCCTTCGCGAGTGGGACGCCGTCGCGCGCGAGCACGCCATCACGCTCGCGGTGAAAGCCCACGTCGGCAGTGGCGTCAATTCCCCCGAGCGCCTGCTCTGGCTCCTGCGCGAGGCCGGCGTCACTCAGACCGCCGTCGCCTACGATCACAGTCATTTCGGACTCGCCGGCCTGAGCATCGACGCGGGCCTCGCGCCGCTCGCGAGCCGCACGCGCTTCGTCCACCTCAAGGACGCCGCCGGAGATTCCGCGAGTTCTCGTTTCCTTTTGCCCGGCGAAGGCCGCGCGGATTTCGCGGCGATCTTCCGCGCGCTCGTCGCCGCCGGTTATCGCCGCGCGGTCGTCGTCGAGGTCAGCGGCCAAATTTTCAATCGCCCCGGCTACGATCCCGTCGCCGCCGCCGAAAGCAGCTACGCCGCGCTCGCGCCGCTGCTGCCGAAATGAAACGCACCGCGCCATCCATGAAGTCACTCCGCTTCCTCGCCCTCGCTTCGCTGTTCGTCGCCACGTTCATTCCGCTGCGCGCCGCCGACGCGCCCGCCATTTCGCCCGAGCAACTCCAGCAATACCTCAAGCAATACCCCGCCGCCGATGCGAACCACGACGGCGTCCTCACCGTCGAGGAAGCGCGGACCTATCTGCGCCAGATGCGCGCCACGAAGGCCGGCAAGAAAAAGAAAGCCGAGCCCGAGACCGCGAACGCGACCGACGCCAGCACCAGCGCGTTCCCGCCCACCTTCGCCGACGTCCCCTACGGACCGCACGAGCGCAACGTCCTCGATTTCTGGCAGGCCAAGTCCGACGGGCCGACGCCCGTCGTCGTCTTCATCCACGGCGGTGGCTTCACGTCCGGCGACAAGTCGAAAGCCGGCGGCCGCGCGAAAATCCAGCCCTACCTCGACGCCGGCGTCTCCTTCGCCGCGATCAACTACCGCTACCGCACCACCGCGCCGATCCAAGACGTGCTCCGCGACTGCGCGCGCGCGATCCAGTTCATCCGCAGCCGCGCGACCGCGTGGAATATCGACAAGCCCCGCCTCGCCGCGTTCGGCGGCTCCGCCGGCGCCGGCACCTCGCTGTGGCTCGCGTTTCACGACGACATGGCCGACCCCGCCAACGCCGATCCCGTCCTGCGCGAGTCCACGCGCCTCGTCTGCGCCGGCGCCAACGCCACGCAATTCTCCTACGACATCCTCCGCTGGCCCGACGTGCTCGGCGCCGACATCGCCGCCAAATTCGGCGAGGGCACCAACGCGCCCGCCTTCTACGGATTCAAGACCGACGCCGACCTGCAGAGCGCCGCCGGCCGAAAAATCCGCGCCGACTGCGACATGCACGGCCTGATCACGCGCGACGATCCGCCGGTGTTTCTGATCACGGCGCGCGCCGCCGGCCCCATCACGGACCGCGGCGAATTTCTCCACCACCCGAAACACGCGCGCACGATCCACGACCGCTGTCGCGAGCTCGGCGTGACCGTCGTCGCCGAAATCCCCGGCTACGATCTGCACCCGCCTCCCGGTGCACCGGCCAGCGAGCGGGAGTTTCTCCTGACACATCTACTCGCTCCCCTCCGCCCATGAAAACCCTCCGTCTCCGGCGCTCTCTCGCGGCCGCGGCGCTCGCCGCCCTCGCGGCGCACGCCTTCGCCGCCGCCCCCGCCCCGCGCCCCAACATCGTCGTCCTCCTCTGCGACGACCTCGGCTACGGCGACCTCGGCTGCTTCGCCAATCCCACCATCCGCACGCCCCACCTCGACCAACTCGCGCGCGACGGCGTGCGGTTCACCGATTGTTACTCCGCCTCGCCCGTCTGCTCGCCCTCGCGCGCCGGACTCATGACCGGGCGCAATCCCAACCGCCTCGGCATCCGCGATTGGATCCCGCCGCAGAGCGGCATCTTTCTCCGCCCCGCCGAAATCACCGTCGCCCAGCTCCTGAAAAAATCCGGCTACCGCACCTTCCACGCCGGCAAGTGGCACCTCAACAGCCGCACCGACGGCTCCGAGCGCACCCCCGGCGACGCCGGTTTCGATCACTGGCTCTACACCCAAAACAACGCCGCCCCCAGCCACCTCAACCCCCGCAACTTTATCCGCAACGGCGCCCCCGCCGGCCCGCTCACCGGCCCGTCCTCGCACGTCGTCGTCGCCGAAGCGTTGCGCTGGCTCGACGAGACACGCGGCGGGAAAAACACCTCCGCCGCCTCCACGCCGCCCGCCCCCACCTCCGCGCCCAGGTCCGCGTCCGCCGCCGCAGCCAGCTCCGCGCTCCTTACGCCGCCCGCCCCTTTCTTCCTCAACCTCTGGTTCCACGAAACCCACGAACCCGTCGCCGCCACCGACGAATTCCTCGCGCACTACCCCGGCGAACCCGACCTCGACCGCCGCCAGTATTTCGCCAACGCCACGCAGATGGACGCCGCCGTCGGCCAGCTCCTCCGCTACCTCGATGCCCACGGCCTCCGCGAAAACACCTTCGTGTTTTTCACCAGCGACAACGGCCCCGAGACCCTCCTGCGCTACCCCGCCGCCAAGCGCAGCCACGGCTCGCCCGGCCCGCTCCGCGGCATGAAACTCCACGTCACCGAGGCCGGCTACCGCGTGCCCGGCATCGTCCGCTGGCCCGGCCACGCGCGGCCCGGCACCACGAGCGCCGAGCCCATCTGCAACCTCGATTTTCTCCCCACCGCCTGCGCCCTCGCCGGCATCGCGCCACCCGCCGACCGCGCGCTCGACGGCGCAAATCTCCTCCCGCTTTTCGCCGGCCAACCCCTCGCCCGCCCGCACCCGCTCTACTGGCAATACGACTTCGCGATCAGCGAGCCGTGGGCCGTCGCGCTCCGCGACGGCCGCTGGAAACTCCTCGGCACGGCCGCGCTCGATCGCTTCGAGCTCTACGATCTCTCCGCCGATGTCGGCGAAAAACAAGACCTCGCCGCGCAGCACCCCGACCGCGTGAAAACCATGACCGCCGCCCTCCGCGCCCTCCACGCCGAGATCAACGCCGAGGGCGCCAAATCCGGCAACCCGCCCGCCCGGCAAGGCCCCGCGAAGAAGGAGTGACATCGCAATAGTCCCTCGTTCGGCTCGGGCGATGCCCCGATATTGCTCCCCGCCCCGGGTCGCCGTCGCCGCGTTCGCCCTCGGCCTGTTGTTCGCCACCGCCCTGCGCGCCGCCGTCGCGTGGACGCCCATGACCGCCGAGGAGGCCGCGCAAAAGGACTCCCTCCTCGAGCCCGGCGCCGCCGCCGAGATCCTCGCGCTCCACGTCACCATCGACGACGCCGCCGGCCGCTACGCCGAATACAAATACCACCTCCGCGCCAAGATTTTCACCGCCAAGGGCGTCGAGGATTTTCTCCGCCACAAAATCTATTACGCCGCCGGCACCTCCGTCTCCGGCATCGAGGCCCGCACCTACAAACCCGACGGCTCCACCATCGTCCTCGATAAGAAAACCATCCTCGACCAGCAGCTCGTCCGCACCGACGACACCAAGATCCGCGCCAAGGTCGTCGGCCTCCCCGGCCTCGAGCCCGGCTGCGTCATCGAGGTGCGCTGGACCGAAAACCACGACAACATCCATTTCATCCGCATGCCGTTTCAGGACAAACACCCTGCGCGGCTCGTGCATTACGATTTCTACGCCTACCCCGATCTCGGCCTCGAATCCCTCGCGGTGAACTACCGCGGCCCCGCGCCCAAGCTCGACTCCCGCGGCCGCTACCAGCTCGAGATGCGGGACCTAAAATCCTATCAGGACGAGCCCTACGATCTGCCCGCCGTGCAGGCCAAATCCTGGCTCGTCATCTGGTATACGACTGAGAACGGCGGCACCGTGGAGGACTTTTGGCGCGACTACTGCCAGCGCCTCGATCAGCAGCGCAACGACTACGCCCGCCCCCGCAAGGACATCATCGAGACCGCCAAGCGCCTCACCGCCGACGCCGCCACCGAGGACGAAAAACTCCGCCGCCTCTACGAGTTCTGCGTCACCAAAATCAAAAACAAGTTTCTCGTCTCCTCCGGCTACACCGCCGACCAGCGCAAGAAACTCAAAGCCAACGAATCCGCCTCCGACACCCTCAAGAACGGCTATGGCACCCACCGCGATCTCAACCGTCTCTTCATCGCGCTCGCCCGCGCCGTCGACATCGACGCTCGCATCGCGATGGTCGGCGACCGCGAGAGTTTTGTCCCCAACATCAAGAGCCGCCAGTCCCTCTTCCTCGACGATCTCGTCGTCGCGATCCCCGCCGGCACCGGCTGGCGCTTCCTCGACCCGGGCAGCGTTTTTCTCCCCTACGGCCTGCTCCCGCCCGACCACGAGGGCGTGCTCGCCCTGATCTCGGACGCCAAGAAAGCCACGCACGCCGTCACGCCCATGAGCCCCGCCGACGCTTCGCAACGCAAACGCACCGCGCGCCTCGTGCTCAGCGCCGACGGCGATCTCACCGGCACCGTCACGCTCGACTACAGCGGCCACCGCGCCTTCGAGGCCAAGTCCGACTTCGAAAGCGAGACCGTCGAGCAGCGCCACGATCGCATCCGCAAGGACGTCACCGCCGTGCTCCCGCTCGCCGAGGTCACGGAGATTTCGGTCGCGGGCGCCGCTTCGCCGACGGAGCCGTTGAAAGTTTCCTACCAGCTCCGCGTGCCGCAGTTCGCCGACCGCACGGGCTCGCGCCTGATTTTTCAGCCGGCGGTTTTCCAACGCGGCACCTCGGCGTTTTTCACCGCCGAGAAACGCGCCAACACGATCAGCTTTCGCCGCAGCCAGATCAGCTACGACGAAATCCTCCTCGATCTCCCGCCCGGCTTCGCGCTGGAGGAAGCCAGCGCGCCCATCCCGCTCATCGACCTCGGCCCCATCGGCCGCTACCGCACGAAGATCACGCTCACCAAGGGTCGCGTCGCCCTCGTCTACCAACGCGAACTCGCTCTCCAGTTCACCGTGATCCCGCCCGTCCACTACCCCGAAATCAAACGCGCCTTCGACGCCATCCACA
>JBEANZ010000482.1:0-4561 GCA_041165185.1 Verrucomicrobiota bacterium
ATTTTTATGCGGCAGACCGCCCGCGTCATAAAACCACGCGTCATAACTATTACCGGCCCTTGCGTCACCGGCGCGCGGTTGGTTTGTTACCCCACCCTATGACAGACGACGTTGAAGTCGCATCTCCGCCGGACTCCGTGCCGCGCCATCTCGCGCCCGGCGACGTGGGGATCGTGACGCCGCATGACTTCGTTTACTCGCAAGCGTTCACCTTCAAGAGCGGCCAGACGATTCCCGGTTTCACGCTCCGCTATGAGACCTACGGCGAACTCAACACGACACGCGACAACGCCATTCTGATCTGCCACGCGCTCAGCGGCGATCATCACTGCGCGGGCTGGCACTCGCCCACCGACAAAAAACCCGGCTGGTGGAACAACCTCATCGGCCCCGGCAAGGCCGTCGACACGCGCCGCTTCTTCGTCGTCTGCGCCAACGTCCTCGGCGGTTGCCAGGGTTCCACCGGCCCCTCGTCCGCGAACCCCGCGACCGGCCGCCCCTACGGCGTGCAGTTCCCCTTCGTCACGATCCGCGACATGGTGCGCGCGCAGAAACTTTTGCTCGACCACCTCGGCGTCGCCGAACTCCACGGCATCATCGGCGGCTCGATGGGCGGGATGCAGGCGATGCTGATGGGCATCGAGTTTCCGCGCTTCACGCGCCGCGTGCTTGCGATGGCCACGACCGGCCGCGAGAGCGCGCAGGCGATCGCGTTCAACGAGGTCGGCCGCCAGGCCATCATGCAGGACCCCGCGTGGAACCGCGGCGACTACGCGCGCGACGCCGGCCCGCGCGTCGGCCTCGCGATCGCGCGCATGATGGCGCACATCACCTACGTCTCGGATGCGAGCATGGACCGGAAATTCGGCCGCAAGAAAAAGGAAACCGCCAACGGCGACGCCTACACCTTCGACGTGCAGTTCGAGGTCGAGAGCTACCTGCGCCATCAGGGCCAGAGCTTCATCAACCGCTTCGACGCCAACTCCTACCTCTACATCACGCGCGCCCTCGACCAGTTCGATCTCGCGCAGGCCTACGGCTCGCTCGAGCAGGCGTTCGCGCCGCTCGAAGGCGAAACGCTCGTCGTCGGCTTCACGAGCGACTGGCTCTTCCCGCCCGAGCAAAACCGCGCCCTCGCCCTCGCGCTCCTCCGCGCCGGCAAACGCGCCAGCTACGCCGAACTCGCCACCGACCTCGGCCACGACTCGTTCCTCCTCGAAAGCGAACAACTCTACACCCTCGTCCGCGGCTTCCTCGAACGCGACCAACCCTACACCTTCGACTACGCGATCTGAGAAAAAGAAACCACGGATGAACACGGATAAACACGGATGGAAGCCACCGACCCGGGGTTACCGGATTCTTGTAGGGCCGCCGCTCGTCGGCGTGCCGTCGCGGCTATCACGCGCGTTTCCCGACGGCACGGCGGCAAGCGCCGGTCCTACGTCTAGCCAACACCGTCGCCCCTGGCCCGCCGGCTCGTCCATCCGTGTCGATTCGCGTGAATCCGTGGCCAAGAAAACCGCCGCCCCATGACCCAACTCGTCGCCAAACGCACCGTCGACATGGAGATCATCGGCGACTGGGTGGAGCCCAACACCCGCGTGCTCGACCTCGGCTGCGGCGAGGGCGCGCTCCTCGACTACCTCGTGCAGCACAAGAAAATCTCCGCCGTCGGCGTCGACCTCGACTTCGGCAAGATCACCGCGTGCGTCCGCCGCGGCCTCGCCGCGTATCAGGGCGACCTCGCGGATTTCCTGCGCGCGTTTCCCGACCGGCACTTCGACCGCGTGATCTGTTCGCGCACCGTCCACGAACTCGACGATCCGGCCGCCGTCATCTCCGAGGCGCTGCGCGTCGGCCGCACGCTCACGGTGGGCTTCGTGAACCACGGCTTCTGGAAAAACCGCGTCAACGCCCTCCTGCACGGCCGCAAAATCCGCAACGAAGTCTACACGACGGAGTGGTTCGAGAGCCGCCCCGCGAACCCGGTGTCCGTGGCGGATTTTGAGAATTTCTGCGCGGCAAAAAAAATCCGCATCGCCCGCCGCGCGCACCTCGCCGGCAACTGGCGCACCCCGTGCCACAGGTGGCCCAACCTCCTCGCCGGCTTCGCGCTCTACGACTTGGCGCGGTGAGCAAACGGGCCTCCGCACAGTCACGCCAAGTGCGCGCCCCAACTCTTCGTTGGTGACGACCCGCTCCGGGAGATAGGCCCCCATTCCCGCAATCCGGCTGTGGTTGGTTTCCATACTCGCGAAGGAGGCGTTCCACCGAAGTCCGCCAGCCTATCAACGAGGACGCCGCTCCGGACGGAGGTCAACGCCTAACACGTTCTATAGGACATGGCCGTTAGGATGGCCCGCTGTTAGGATAAATGGGCAATGCCGAGAAGACCCGTCACGCCACAGCGCCTGTTCGGCGACGTGGTTCGCACGGAGCGCAGCCGGCAGGGAATCTCGCAGGAAGAACTGGCGCACCGCAGCGGCATCAGCACGTCGTTCATGAGCCACGTCGAGTGCGGGACCAAGACGGTTTCAATCGAAACCATCGCCAAGGTCGCCGCCGGTCTCGGCGTCAAGGGCGGCGAGCTCTTACTGAAGGCAGGGATTTAGCGCCGAGCCCGGGTCCCCGCGCCCACCGCGTTGACTTCGCCTGGCTGCGCCGCACGTTCGGCTGCATGACCGCGACTTTGGAGCAAAACCAAACCGACCTCGCGCACCTGCTCGGACGCGTGCGCGCCGGCGACGAGGTTGTCATCACGCAGCAAGGCCGGCCCGTTGCGCGGCTCACTGGCGTGCCGCCCGCGGCCAGGGTTCTTTCCGACGAGGAACGCGGGCGCTGGCTCGCCGAACTAGCCGAGTTGCGCCGCCAGGGCTACACCGGCAAGGCCGGCCCCTCGGTCGAGACCATCCTCGACGAACTCCGGGAAGAGCGCGGCGCATGAGCTATTGGGACACATCCGCGCTCATCAAGCTCTACGTTGCCGAGCTGGATTCCGCGTTTTTTGAGCAACGCTCCCGGCTGCGGCCCGGAACCATCGTCTCGGCCCGCATCGCGCTCTGGGAGGCCCGCGCCACCTTCCGCCGCAAGGAAGCACAAGGTCTTCTGGCACCCGGCATGACCCGCGTGTTGCACCAAGCCTTGTTGGCTGATCTCGCGGCCGGCAAATGGCGCGTGATCGAGGCCGACGATGCCGTGGAAAATGAGTTCAACCGCGTGCTCGACCTTTGCTACCGGCATACGCCCCCGCTGCCCATCCGCACGCTCGATGCCATCCATCTCGCCGCCGCCCGCGTGGCCCGGCGAAGCCGAAATGGTCGCCACCGACCAACGCCTGCGCGCCGCCGCCGCGTTGTTCGGCCTCACCCTCTCGCCCGGCTGACGCCAACTCACTTCCCTCAAACGCCGTTTCCACCCGCTCCCCTCTCATGAAAAAACTCCGCCCCCTCCTCGCCGCGCTCATCACCGCCGCCGCTGCCGCCTTCGGCCTCGCCGCCGATGCGCCGAAAATCGCTCCGGCCGACGCCGCCAAACTCGTCGCCTCCGGCAAGGCCGTGCTCGTCGATTGCCGCGAGCCGTCCGAGTGGGCCGATGCCGGCGTCGCGGCGCCCGCCGTGTTGCTTCCGAAGAGCGATTTCGACGGCGACAAGAAACTCTGGAAGGAATTTCTCGCGAAGAACCAGGGCAAACAGGTGATCCTTTATTGCCGTGGCGGCGGGCGCGCCGGCGCGGTTGCCGCCGCGCTCAACGAGCAGGGCGTCAACGCCGCCAACGCCGGCGGGATGAAAGATTGGACGGCCGCCGGCCTGCCCACGCGCGCCGCCGCACCCGCGAACTCCGCCGCCGCACCGGCCGCGCCCGCGACTCCGGCCGCGCCGAAGAAATAGCTCGGCGCGCCCGCGCGCGCCGTGTCTTTTCGCGCGATGCCCGATGCGTCCGATTCCCCGCTGATCCCCGCCGCGCTGCGCGACGCCCTCCGCCTCGCGCCCGCCAACACCCCGCTCCTCCTCCACGTCGCCGACACGCTGCTCCGCCTCGGCGGCTTCGCCGAGGCCGAGACGCTTTTCAAACGCGCCCTCGCCCTCGAGCCCGCCTCCGCCGCCGCCAAGCTCGGGCTCGCCACCGCGTTTTTCCAACAGGGCAAACAGGGCGCCGCGCTCGTCCTCGTCGAAGACATGGTGAAACAACCCGGCGCCGCCCCGCGCGTGTTTCTCCTCCACGCCCGCCTCGCGCTCCAAGCCGGCGAACCGCGCCTCGCCGCCCAACACTACCTCCGCGCCCGCGACGCCGATCCCGCGCTCGCGGACCTCGCGCTCGAGGCCGAACTCGCCCCGCACCTCCCCAAACGCGCCGCGCCCACCCTCCCGAAAAACTCTCCGCCGTCCGCATCGCCGCCGGCCGCCGCGCCCGAAATTTTCCCGCCGTCGTTCGGCCCCGACGCCGACGACTCCCCCCGCGAACGCCTGCCCGCCGGCGATCTCCCCGCCGCGCCCGCCGCGGGCGATCTCGAACGGCCCGCGATCAAGTTCGCCGATGTCGGCGGCATGGAGCGCGTGAA
>JBEANZ010000483.1:0-6823 GCA_041165185.1 Verrucomicrobiota bacterium
CGCGGCTAGGGCGCCGCGGCTCCAGGAGGGGTCGGGTTGATCGCGGGCGGGACGGCGCGGCGAGGGCGCCGCGGCTCCACGAGGACTACTTCGCGCGCGGGTCCCAGTGGTCGGGGCCGCCGAGGATGCGGGCGAGGTCGCGTTGCTGCGCGGCTTCGGGGGCGGTGAGTTGGCGCGCGGCGGGGTGGCGCGCGGAAATGTCGAGGGGTTTACCCGCGAGATCGGTAGTGCGGTATTCCCAGAAGCGCGTCGTCTCCTTCGCGGCGGCGGCGCCGGGGCCGTCGAAGATCCAGCCGGCGGGCGTCACGAATTTGCCCATCGCGCAGTCGATGAACGCCACGTGGCTGTGCGGGAAACGCGCGGGATCGATGCGGGCGAGGACGAAGCGTTTCAGGTCGGGCGCGGTGTCGAGGCGGCAGTCGACGAACACGTAGCCGAGGCGGTCCGCGCCGTTGCGCGACTGCACGAGGTAGCCGTCGTGCACGGCGAAAATTTCGCAGTGATCGAAGTAAACCGTGCCACTGCCCCAGATGAAATCGACGTCCCCCTCGATGTAGCAGTCGCGGACGTAAACGCGGCCGTCGAGGCGGAGCGTGTCCTGGAAGCTCTTGAAATCGCAGCGGTCGAGCACGACGCGGTCGGCTTTCACGCGGATGGTCTCGGCCTGGGAGCCGCCCTTGGGGGTGAGGTTGTGGAGCGTGAGGTTTTCGAGGCGGAAGTCGTCGGCGAGGGCGGAGAAGAGTTCGCGGCGCTGGGGATTGAGGTTCGCGTTGTTGATCGCGGCGATGATCGTGCGCTTTCGATCGGCGCCGCGGAGGGTGAGGTTTTTCTTCGCGGCGGGGACGAGGACGAGTTCGGCGTAGGTGCCGGGGCGCACGAGGATGGTGGTGCGCGTGGTGGAGTCGGACGGCGCGGCGTCGACGGCGGACTGGATGGTTTTGAAATCGCCGGTGCCGTCGGCGGCGACGGTGAGGTCTTTCGCGGGGGCGGGCGCGGCGAGGAGGCACGCGAGCGCGAGCGGCGCGAGAAACCTGAGCAGAGGATGGGACGCGAGGCGCAGATGAAATGCGCGGCACGGAAGGGACGCGTGGGGTGGGCGGAATTTTGGGATCATTTTTTGGAACGCTAATCTTCGCTAATTTTTTGGAGGCTTGGCGGCGGGCGGGGGTTTGCGTGCTTCGCCTCATCGGCGAAGCGTGGGGATGGGGGGCGGGTTCTTGGGGGTGATTTCTTGGAACGGCGGGTGGGGCCGGGTTTTGTAGGGCCGGCGCTTGCCGCCGTGCCGTCGCGCGGGACACGGGCGAACGGTTGCGGGCGTCCGTCCTCGCTCTCGCGCGGAAAGCGCGACGGCGCGCCGGCAAGCGGCGGCCCTACGGTCCAGAAGCGACGGGTGGTTGGTATTGGGGGGACCGCGCGGGTTTGTGCCTCGTTCGGTTTGGGCTTACGGGAGCTCGTAGATTTCGATGAGGCCGTTGCCGGGGGTGCCGTCGGCGCTCGTGAGTTGCGCGGTGTAGAGGCCGGGCGTCAGGTGCGTGACGACGGCGCTGTCGGCGCTCGCGGTGGCGAAGGCAAACGTGCCGACTTCGGCCGCGCCGGTGGTGATGGCGGTGGCGTCGGGGCTCGTGCTCCAGCCGGCGTTTTGCGCGACTTGGGTGGTGCCGCGGTAGAGCGTGAGCACGGGGCGCGTGACGGCGCCGGTCACGCCGAAGGCCGCGAGCGCGGGGCCGACGCCGCGCACGAGGAGGCGTTTCGGTTGCGTGCCCGCGACGAAGAAGCCGCAGAGGAGGGCGTTGGCGCCGTTGCCGACGGGGCCGCGCGTGGAGAGGTTGATCAGGCGCTGGCCGGCCGCACCGGCGGTGAGATCGTAAACCTCGAGGAGCGCGAGGCCGGTGGTCGTGCCGTTGGCGCCGCTGAGGACGGCGGTGTAGGCGCCGGGCGCGAGCGCGAGGCGGAGCGCGGAATCGGCCGCGGCGGTGCGCAGCGGAAACGCGCCCGACTGCGCGGCGGCGAGAGCGATCTCGGTGGCGTTGGCGGCGGTGGTCCAGTTCGTGTTGGTCGCGATCAGCGCGCTGCCGCGATAGAGGTCGAGGCGCGGGTTTGGGAGCGAGCCGGCGACGGCAAACGCATCGCCGAGCGTGGGGCCGACGGCGCGCACGAGGACGGCGTCGGCGGTGTCGCCGGTGACGACGAAGCCGACGCTCGCGGTGCCGGTGCCGGCGATCTGCACGCGGGCGGAGAATTCGCGGAGGCGTTGCGTCGACGCGGCGGTGTCGCTCGCGCCGGCGGTCGCGATCGCGGGACTCCCCCCGCGCGAAAGGGTCGCCACAGCGGACGCACCGCTTGCCGAGATCGTCGCGACAACCAGCGGGCCGCCGGCGAAGTCATCTACGACAACCCGTCCACTCGAGTCCACGGTGCCGGCACCGCCGCTGATGGTAGTCCCGGATTGAAAAAGCGCAAAGGCCTGACCGCCTGTTCCGGCGATGATGCTCGCCGTCGCGGCCCCGCCGTTCGTTGCGCCGGTTTGGTAGTAGCCGGCATATGCTGCTGTTACACCCGCAGCCGGGTTTCGACTTCCGCTCAACGAGCCAAACGGAAAAAAGCGGCTGGCTGTTTCGCCAATCCTTTCGAGCCGCTCAACAGTTCCCGATACGCCTCCGGCAGTTCCAATCGAGCCGCTTAGGTTGAAAGTGCCGTTGTTGGCCCTAAACGTTCCGTCGCTTCGCACTATGACAGTCCTAACAAGGATCCCCTCGTTGCAGAGAAAAACCCCGGAGCCATCGTCACGCACGTAGAGCGCGAAAGGACGCAAGAAGTCAGCGGGCACAATCGGGCGGCCGGCCGACGTAACGGACGTCAGGGAAAGGTCGCCGAAATACACGCCCGCATATCTCCCCCGTCCCACCGTCAACGCCGCCGCCGCGCTCGTCACGGCGCCGCTGGCGTTGGTCGCAGTCACGGTGTAGTTGCCTGCGTCGGCCGACGAAACTCCCGGCAACACCAGCGTGTAGTCCGTCGCGCCGGCGATCGCGGCGCCGTTCTTGAACCATTGCAGCGTGGGTTGCGGCGCGCCGTTGGCGACGACGGTCAGGCGTGCGACCGAGCCGGCGAGCGCGCTCGTCGCGGCGGGGGCGCTCTCGATCGTCGGCGCGATTTGCGGGTTCCAGCCGGCGAGCACGAACGCGGGGTTGCGCCAGAGGATGGCCTCGGCGTCGGAGAGTTGGCGCGACGACGGGTGGCGGCGGCTCACGTCGAGCGTCGCGCCGATGAGGTCGGTGTTTTTGTATTCCCAGTTCTGCACGGTCGCGGAGGCGGTGGCGTTGTCGAGTTGCCAGCCGGCGGGCGAGATGTGCGGGCCCATCGCGCAGTTCAGGAACATGCACTGGCTGTAGGGGAAGTTGCCCGCGCCGGGGTCGATGCGGCCGAGGAAATAATTCACGCGGCCCGCCACGCCGTCGGCGGCAGTGAGTTTGCAGTCGACGTAAACGGCGCCGAAGCCGGCCGCGCCGTTGCGGATCTGCGTGTAGTAGCCGACGGTCGCGGTGCCGGAATCGAGCGCCTTCAACTCGCAGCGCTGGTAATACGCCGCCGCCGTGCCCCACATGAAGTCCACGTTGCCCTCGATGTAGCTGTCGGTGATGAATGCGGTGCCGGTGTTGGTGAGCAACGTGTCCTGGCGCGAGAGGAGGTTGACGCGGTTGAGCAGCACGCGCTGCGCGCCGGTGAAGACGGCCTCGGCCTGCGAGCCGCCCTGCGGCGTGGGGTTGCGGATGGTGATGGTTTCGAGGACGGAGTCGTTGGCCGCGATGGAGAACGCGGCGCGTGTGGCGGTGGTGCCGTTGAGGTTGTTGTTGTTTGCGTAGCCGACGATGGTGGCCGCGCGATCCTCGCCGCGGATCGTGATGAACGGGCGCGTGGCGCCGAGGTAGACGAGCTCGTTGTAGGTGCCGCGCTTCACGGTGATGACGACGCGCGAGGTGTTGCCCGCCGGCACGGAATCGATCGCACCTTGCACGGTCGTGAAGTCGGCGGAGCCGTCGGCGGCGACGGTAATGGCGGCGGCGGTCGCGGTGCTCGCGGGCTTCGTGGTGAAGCGCCACGTGGTCTTGTCGGCGATGCCGGTGAACGAGCCGCCGGCGGTGTCGAGGAGCGCGCCGGGCTCGACCTGCACATAGTAACTCTGGCCGTAGGCGAGCACGCCGGCGTGGACGTAAACGGTGGCGGTGTTGCCGGTGATCGCGACGGGGAAGAAGTTGTAGAGCGTGGCGTTGGTGCCGACGGTGCGCTGCTGGATCGAGAGGCCGAGGTCGATGGTGTCGGCCACGGTGTCGTCGGCGGCGCGGAAAATCCGGATGCGGCCGGCGCGGCCGGCGACGGGCGCGCGGTCGAAGGTGAGCGTGAGGGGCGTGTCGACGTTGACGGCGGCGGCGTTGTTGGCGGGCGTGAGCGCGGCGACGGCCATCGTCGAGGGGATCGCGAGCACGACGGGCGTGCTGGTGACGGCGCCGACGTCGTTGATGAGGGCGACGGTGTAAACGCCGGTGTCGGCGAGCGTGACGTTGGCGACGGTGAGCGTGGCGGTGGTCGCGCCGGCTAGGGCGACGCCGTTGCGCGACCACTGGAAACTCGGGGCGGGACTGCCGGTGGCGGCGACGGTGAACGTGGCCGTTTGCCCGGCGGCGGTCGTGATGCTCGCGGGCTGCGTGGTGATGGCGGGGGCGGTGTTGACGGCGAGCGTGGCGGGGGCGCTACCGAGGGTGGCGGGAGTGCCGGCGGGGCCCGCCACGCCCGCGTTCACGGTCACCCGGTAGCTGCCGGCATCGGCGGCGGTGATGCGGGTCAGGCTCAAGGTGGTGTTAGTCGCACCGGGAATCGCGACGCCGTTTTTCTGCCACTGGAAAACGATCGGCGCGCTGCCAAACGCGGCGACGGAAAAGCTCACGTCGTCGCCGAGGTTGGCGACGACCGACGCGGGCTGGCGGGTGATCGTCGCGGGAATCGGCGCGGTCGTGATCGTGAGCGCGGCGGCGGCGGAGGTGACAGTGCCAAACGCATTGGTGATCACGACGGAGTAGCTGCCGGCGTCGGCGGTCGCGGCGCTCGCGAAGGTGAGCGCGGCGCCCGTGGCGCCGGCGACGTTGGCGCCGTCTTTGCGCCACTGATAGGTGAGCGGCGCGGTGCCGGTGGCGGCGACGGTGAGCGCGCCGGCCTGGCCGGGATTGAGGCTCGTGGCGGCGGGCTGCGCGGTGATGGCGGGCGGGTTGATGGGCGTGAGGGAATTGCTCGACGAAGTGACGGAGGTGATCGTGAGCGTCTGCGCGGCGCCGGTGGTGTTGAGAAACATGAAGCCGATTTCGTTGAACACGAAGGCGGAGGCGGGGGCATCGGGATTGGAAAACGTGATCGCGCGGAGGCCGGGGCCGTCGACGATGATGCCGCCGCCGGTGGTGTTGGCGCTGGTGTTGCCAAACGAGATCGCGCCGCCGCGGCTCATGAGGTGCAGCGTGATCGAGTAGATGTTACCGTCGTTGAGGGAGCCGGGCGTGGGCGAGGCCTGGCCGGTGGACATGCTGTTGAACGCGGTGCCGGTGGGGTTGAGCAGGCTGGGCGAGGTGCCGTCGCCGAGGCGGCGGCGCTGCTCGATGAGGCTGCCGGTGGTGCGGCCGTTGAGCCACGTGAAGTAGCCGGCGTCGTCCGCGTAGTTGGTGGCGGTGCCGCCGTTGTTGAAGAGCCCGTAGCCGATCGCGCGCGTGCCGGCGCCGAGGCCGGAGAGGCCGCCGGAGACCTTGAAGCTGATGGTGACGTAGGCCTCGGTGCCATCGCGCGAGAGATCGATGGGCGTGAAATTATTCGCGACGAGCGTGACGCGCTGGCCGGCGGGCACGGGGACGACGACGCCGTTGGTCGCGGTGGAGGTGGGCGCGGCGGTGGTGGCGGTTTCGTTGAAGACGCTCCACGCGAGCTGCGCGCGGGCGACGGAGGCGAGGCCGAGCGCGGCGGCAGCGGCGCGGGCGAGGAAGCGGACGAGGGGGCGGGGGGATTTCATGGGAATGGGGCGGGGTGGGGAAAAAAACAGGCTGGCGGGCTTTCGGCGTCCAGCGTGCCATCAACTTTGCTTTCCGTCATCTTTGCAAATGCGGCTTTCTCTCTTCGAAAAGCCTCAACGTGTTACCCGTTCCCGAGCGTCGCGATGATCGCCTCGGCCGTTGAAAGGCCCGAGGCGATCATTGGGAATCACGCGACGGCTAGAGCGCCGCGCCGTCCGCCCGCGTGCCGCACACGCAGACCTCGAGGCCGAGTTCGGCGGCGAGCGCGGCCTTCGCGTAGAGCGCGAGGTCGGCTTCGCGCGCGCTGTGCGCGTAGGCGACTTGGATGTGGTTCGCCTTGTGCCGCGCCATCATCTGATCGCGCGTCACGCCGTAGGTCACGGCGTGCATGATCGGCCACTGCACCGTCGTCTCGCGCCAGCGGCGTTCGGTCTCCGCCGGCGGCAACGCGATCACCTTCGCGCGCCCGAGATCCATTTTGAGTTTGCCGCCCTCGACGAAGACGCGGCTCCACACGATTTCGCCGGGCTTCGCGATGCCGCGCACGGTGCCGCCGCCGAGGCGGAAATACATCGGCGGTTGGCGCAGCGAGTCCGTGCCCGCGTAGCCGCCGACGTGGTGCGCCGGCGGCGCGCTGCCGGAAATCAGGAAAACCCACACGTACTCGCCGGTGGTGCCGCTCCGGTCCCAATCGCCCCAGCGCAGGTCGTGCAACGTGTTCTCGACCGGCTGACCGAGCGCGGTGTGCACGCGATTCGTGAAGAGCCCGTCCAGGC
>JBEANZ010000484.1:0-3026 GCA_041165185.1 Verrucomicrobiota bacterium
GCCCACGGCGGGAGCATGGTGAGCGCCTGCTTGTAGCTGAAATCGACGCCGCTGGTTTTCACGGTGCCGGGGATGTTGCGCTGCGTGGCGACATCGAAGCCGCCATAGGCGGACGGATCGATGCCGTAGAGCTCAAAGAAATCCGCCGGCGCGCGGAACGTCACGGCCTCGAAGAAATTTTTGTAGTCGCGGCGGAATCCGCCGACGGAGATCTGGCCCACGCCTTGGAAATAATACTCGAGGCGCGCGTTCACCGTGCGGGCGGACCACGCCTTGATGCCGGCGTTGTTGACGACGATGCGGTTGGCGGGGCCGGCGGGACTCTCGGTGTCGGGTAGCGTGACGCCGCCGGCGTATTGGTTGAGATTGGGGCGGCCGACGGACTGATAGGCGGCGGCGCGGGCCGTGAGATTTTCGCGCACCTGGTAGCTCGCGTTGAGACTCGGGAAGAGGCGGAGGTATTCCTTCTCCGCGTGGGCGCGGCGCTCGAGGAACGTGAGCCGCGAGGCGGCGAGCGCGTCGGTGGCGATAGGCACGGTCACGCGGCGGTTGGGATCGGCGGCGGTGGGGCTGGCCACGGTGATGATGCGGCCGGTGGCATCGCGCTGGAAGTTGCGTGTGGGATCGTTGAGCGGGCCGTCGGCGGTGACGTTGGTCTGCTCGGCGCGGAGGCCGCCGACGAGTTTCAGGCGGCGGTGCAACAGCTCGACGTCGCCGCGAAGGTAGGCGGAGGAGATTGTTTCCTGCGCGAACTTCGAGGCGGTGACGATGGAGCGATACTCGGCGTTGGCGTTCGGGACGAAGTGTGCGGGATTTTTCCGGTAGGATTCGAGCACGGCCTCGTTGCTGATCCATTCGATGCGCGGGAAGCCGAAGGGCGCGACGCGCGTGGCGGCGCCGGCGTCGAGGAAGGGCAGCGCGGCATCGTCGCCGCCGGCGAGCGTCGTGCTCGCGCGGCCATCGGGGCCGACATAGTTGAAGGACGAGGTGAAGCCCTGCAGGTCGCGCTGGGAGCGGCGGACGTCGAGTCCGGTTTTCAAGACGACGGGCACGCGCCAGTCGAAGGCACGGCGGAGGTTGGCGTAGGCGGTGCGCTGCGAGTCGGAGTTGTGCTGCTCGCTGCCGGTGGTGGAGAGCAGCGCGTAATTGGCCAGCTTGTAGGGATCGACGGGCGTGGCGGCGGCGCCCTCGGTGACGGTGATGGTGTTGGGGCGAAGATAAAAAATGTCGGCGAACGAAATCGTCACGCCGGTGCGCTGCGCGGTGGTGTTGTTGAAGAGGCCGCGATCCATGTTGCGGAGCGTGTGACTGGCGCGCGAAAACCCGAGGCCGGCTTCGGCCTGCCAGATGGGGCCGGCGTGGCGCCACGTGAGCGTGGGCATGACGGTGCGGTTATCGCGGGTCTGGCCGACATTCGCGAGGACGAGCGTGCCGGCGCCGACGCGGCCGCGCGTGGCGAACGGCGTGAAGCCGCCGACATCGGTCGCGCCGACGTTGAGCGTGAGGGTGCGGCTCATGTTGGCGAAAGCCGTCGTGCTGAATTGGAACCCGAAGGTGAGCCGGTCGGCGGGGCCGAGCCGGGCGTCGAGCGTCGTGCTGAACGAATTGCGCGTGCTGTCCTTGGTGTTGTCGCGCACGGCGGTGGAGGAGAGATACGGCTGGTCGAGGGGGGTGTTGGGAAACGTCGTGCCGTTGGTGGCGGCGCTCGCGCCGCGCCACGTGTTTTGGATGAAGTCCTGGTTGAGGAAATTCTTCGAGGTGCCGGCCGAGAGCGTGAAACCGAAATTCCGATTCACCGGCTTGAGGTAGGTGAAATCGAAACCGGGATGAACCTTGCGCGTCGAGGCGCGCTGCGGGCCGGGCGTCTTGTGAAAGATGCGCGCGTTGTCGCGCATGAGGAGGTAGAGGTTCCAATCGACGACGGGTTTCACGCGCTCAAACGCGCTGCGCGGGACCATGTTCACCGAGCCGGCCAGCGCGGAGCCGGGGCTCTCAGGCGTCGGCGAAAACACGACCTCGACGCGCGCGAGATTGTTGATCGAGAGCATGTCGAGCGAGACGTCGCGCGCGGTGCCGCCGCCGGGGTTGGCCGAGGCGACGCTGAAGCCGTCGATGGTGACGGGCACAAACTCCGGCGGCACGCCGTTGAGCGAGACGCCGCGCGCGAAGCCGCCGACGTTGTCCACCGAGACGCCGGGCATGAACTTGATGAACTCGGCGATGTTGCCCTCGGGCACGAAGCCGAGCTCGTCGGTGGCGACGACGTTCTTGTTATTCGGCGCGAAGCGCTGCTCGTTGATGGCGATGGCGGCGCCGGACATCTCGCGCGAGGTGGCGACAGTGAAGGCGTCGAGCTTCACGACGGAGTCGGTGGCGTCCTTCCGTCCGGCCGCGGCTGAAACCAAGGTGACGTCGTGCCGCGCGGTCTCGCCCGCCGCCACGTTTACGACCGCGGTGTGCGGCGTCATGCCGGTGTAGAAAAGCGTCACGCGCGCCGGCCCCACTGGGACGGCGTCGAGCCGGTAGAAGCCGGCGTCATCCGAGAACGTTTCGGTCGCCGTGCCTTCGACGGTGACGCGCACGCGCTCAAGAAAACTATCGCCGGACGAGCCGAGCACGCGGCCGGTGATCGCGCCGGTCGCGCTGGGAGTGCTCTGCGCTGAGCCGACGGAGACGATCACGTAGAGGCAGAGCAGGAGAGAAAGTGAGAGGGTCAGACGGGAGCGGGGCAGGGCCATGGGGGGATGGGCGAAAGCGGCACGGGTCGGTCAGTGCCAGTCGATCCGCGCTTGTTGGGTGGTGAGATCGAGCGGAGAAAATCGTGGCTGCCCGCGAGTCGTCGAGCAAGTCCGCGCAGAGGCGGAAGAGTTGAGAACGGGCCGGTGCGGGGCGCATGGCCTCAGGCGCGATGCGTCCGTCCGCGGTCCACTCGGGCGAGCAAGGAAAACGCCCCAGCCGTGGCCATCGGCGTCGCGGCCCCTCCGGAAACGAGTGGTCCGAGCGGCCCGGGATTTTCACCATCGGCG
>JBEANZ010000485.1:0-6787 GCA_041165185.1 Verrucomicrobiota bacterium
CAGCCCATCATCGCCCGCCGCAACACCAAGTCCTTCGTCACCGCCCACAGCGGCACCACCTACGTCCTCGCCGGCATCCAACGTAGCAAGACCTCCAAGCAGACCAATCGCTTCGGCCCCATCCCCATCATCGGCGATCTCCTCGGCTCGCGCACCAGCACCAACACCCGCACCGACCTCATCTTCTTCCTCCGCCCCACCGTCCTCACCAACACCTCCGAGGACAACGCCGAGATCATGAAGCGCGTCGACAAGCTCCCGCAGCGCGACGACATCCTCAAGGAACTCGACCCCAGCTACGTCCCGCCGCCGAAGTCCCTCCTCGACAAGATTCTCCCGCGCTGAGCGCCGCCCCGCCGCCGCCCATGACCGCGCTTGAAGACCAGGCCACGCTGCCCGCCGCCCTCGCCGCCCGCCTGACCGAGGAACAACGCACCACCCTCGCCGAGGCCCCGCGCGAGAAACGCCTCGAAGCCCTCTGCGCCGCCCTCGGCCGCCCCGAGGCCGAGGTGTTGCCCGAACTCGCCGCCGCCGCCGGCCTCACCATCGCGAGCAACCTCGAAACCGATCCCGACGCCCGCGGCCTGCTGCCCGCGCGCCTCGTGCACGAATATCAGATCATCGCGATCAAGTTTCACGGCGCGGGAGAAGCGGAGAGCTTAGAGCTAAGAGCTGAGAGCCAGAATTCCGGCTCGGGTGCTGATGCCGACTCTCAGCTCTCAGCTCTCAGCTCTCAGCTTCCGCCGCTCCACCTCGCCACCGCGTGGCTCCCCGACGCCGTGATGACCGACTGGCTGCGCACGTTCACGCCGCGCCCGCTCGTCTGGCACCTCGCCGTCCCCGAGCGCATCCATCAGCTCATCATTGAAAACTTCGGCGTCGGCTCCGGCTCCCTCGAGGACGGCGACGACACCTACGTCGCCCCCGAGACGCAGAAGGAAAACGAGGAAGTCGTCGACGAAGACGCCGCCGTCGTCCGCTTCGTCACCGACGTCATCTCCCAAGCCATCGCCGATCAGGCGACGGACATCCACTTCGAGCCGCAGGAGGGCCAGCTCCGGATCCGTTACCGCGTCGACGGCCTGCTCGTGCCTGTGCCCGTGCCGGAAAATTTGCTGCGCTTCCAGGACGCGATCATCTCGCGCCTGAAAATCATGGCGCGGATGAACATCTCCGAGAAACGCCTCCCGCAAGACGGCCGCATCAACTTCAAGGCCGCCGGCGTCGTCCTCGACATCCGCGTCTCGACCGTCCCCACCATCTACGCCGAATCGATCTCGCTGCGCCTGCTGAACCAGAAAAAGGAAGCCTACACGATGGACCGCCTCGGCATGAACGCCGAGGAACAGAAACAAATCGTCAGCATCCTCGACTACCCGCACGGCATCATCCTCGTCACCGGCCCGACCGGCTCCGACAAATCCACGTCGCTCAACGCCTTTCTCCGGAAGATAAATTCCACCGACCTCCGCATCATCACCATCGAGGACCCGATCGAATACGAAGTGCCCGGCGTGAACCAGATGCAGGTGCGCCCCGAGATCGGGCTCACGTTCGCCGACGCGCTCCGCCACGTGCTCCGCCAGGATCCCGACGTGATCATGGTCGGCGAAATCCGCGACAAGGACACCGCCGAGATCGCCATCCGCGCCTCGCTCACGGGCCACCTGGTGTTTTCCACGCTCCACACCAACGACGCCCCCGGCGCCATCACGCGCCTCGTGGACATGGGCATCGAGCCCTTCCTCGTCGCGAGCGCCATCGAACTCGTCATCGCGCAACGCCTCGTGCGCCGCCTCTGCCAGGAGTGCGCGAAGCCCGCGCCGGTGAACAAACTCAAGTTCCGCGACAACCTCGCCATCCTCGGCGCCGACCCCGCCGAGGCCGATCTCATCGAGTCGCTCAAGAGCCCCGTCGGCTGCGACCGCTGCCGCGGCACGGGCTATCGCGGACGCATCGGCATCTTCGAAATTTTCCGCCTCAACGACGAGATGCACGAGCTGGTGTTGAAACGCGAAAGCACGCGCACGCTCGCCGACTGCGCGCGCAAGAACGGCATGAGGACGCTCGGCCAAAGCGGCTGGGAAAAAATCAAGGCCGGCCACACCACGTTCGACGAAGTGCTCCGCGTGGTGACGGTCACGGACTCGTGAACGGGAAAAAATTTGCCGGCCCCCCAACCTCCCCCACCCTCCCCCCATGAGCGACAAACAAGCCGTCCTCGAAGCCGTCAGCCAGATGCCCGAAACGCTGACGCACGCGCAGATCCGGGCTGAGCTGGAACTGTTGGCGGCGCTGCGCGAGGGCTATGCCGATAGTCAGGCTGGTCGCGTCGTGTCCCATGAGGAAATCAAGCGGCGCTACGCGGCATGCCTTTCCGAGTAAACTGGACCCAGCTCGCCTCGTCCGATCTCAGGGAGATTGAGGCCTACATCGCGGCCGACAACGTCGGGGCCTCGCGACGCGAGGTCGCCAACATCATCCGCAAGGTCGATCAGCTCGAACTCTTTCCGAAAATCGGCCCCGTTTACCGCCACACCTCCGACGCCGAATACCGCTCGGTGATCTGCGGCAACTACCGCATCATCTACTTCATTCGTCCTGGCGAATCCGTCATCGACATCACGACGGTCCGCCACGGCGCCCAGGACGAACCTGATTACCTCTAACCCATGCCCCGTTTCGCCTACACCGCGCGCGACCGCGCGGGCCAATCCGCCTCCGCCGAACTCGTCGCGCCCACGCGCAAGGACGCGCTCCGGCTCCTCGGCGCGCGCGGGCTCCAGGTGATTGCCGTGACCGAGCTCGCCGGCGGCGCCGCCGCGAAACCCGGCGCGCCCAAAGAGGCCAAGTCCGCCCCCGCCGCCGCCAAGGCCGCACCCCGCGCCGCCGCCGCCGCCGCGCTCGCGCCGCGCAATCAGGAGCGCCTCCCCTTCCTCGAAGCCCTCTACGATCTCATGTCGAGCGGGCTCTCCGCGGGCGAAGCCGTGCGCCTGCTCTCGATCCGCATCAAGGAGCCGCGCCAGCGCGCGCTCTGCGTCGGGCTCTGGGAACGCATCAGCGAGGGCGCGCCGCTCTCGCGCGCGATGGCGGAATTTCCCGCCGTCTTCGACAGCGGCATCACCAACCTCATCCAGGCCGGCGAGGCCACCGGCTCGCTCAACGACACTGTCGCCCGCCTCATCGCGCACCTCACCGAGCAGCGCGAACTCCGCCGCCGGCTCGTCAACGCGATGCTCTATCCCGTCGGCATGATGTTCGTCGCCGGCGGCGTGATTTTGTTCTTCCTGTTTTTCCTTCTGCCGCGGCTGAAGGCGCTGCTCTCCTCGCTCGGCGGCAAGCTGCCCACCTCGACGGCGCTGCTGATCGGGCTCTCGAATTTCGCGCTGCAATACGGCGTGTTCATCGTCGCGGCGGCGGTGTTTGGCGCCATCTCGCTGTGGCGCTGGCGCGCGACCGACGCGGGCCGCGCGGCGACCGATGCGTGGCTCCTGAAGCTCCCGCTCTGCGGCCAGTTCGAGATCGCGCAGACCGTGCTCGCGTTCAGCCAGACGCTGTCGGTGCTCCTTGAAAACGGCATCACCGCCGCCGAGGCGCTGCGCATGACGGAGCGGCAAATCGGCAACCGCATCCACCGCGCGGCGTTCAACACCGCGACGGCGCGCGTGCTCGAGGGCGAGGCGCTCTCGGCCGCGCTCGCGCGCACCGGCTGTTTCCCGGACCTCGTGCTCGACCGCCTCGCCGTCGGCGAAAACACGGGCAACGTCGTCCCCAGCCTGAAACAGGTCGCGACCGCCTACCAGAAGATCATCTCCGGCCAGCTCGATTTCTTCACGAAGATCATCGCGACCGGCGTGCTGCTGATGGTGTTCGCGTTCGTGGGCTTCATCGCCTTCGCGATCGTGAGCGCGGTGTTTTCGACGAGCGCGAGTTTCAACTTCAAGCGTTGAGCAGGCGGGCTCGGGCGTAGCGGCGGGCGTCCCCGCCCGCCGGTTTGCTTTTCGGCCGACCAAGCTCGGCGGGCAGGGACGCCCGCCGCTACGACTGAGCCCGGAAAAAAATCTCGGCGGTGCGCGGATGCCGCGCCAGCGTGCGGCCATGCCTTCGCCCCAGCTCGTGCTTGTGACCGGCGCCGCCGGCAATGTCGGCGGCCACGTCGCCGCCGCGCTCCGCGCCACGCATCGCGTGCGCGCGTTTGACCGCGTGCCCCTCCCCGCCGATCCCGAGGCGCACACCGGCGACCTCGCCGACCGCGCGGCGGTCGAGCGCGCAGTCGCGGGGGTGCACACCATCCTGCATTTCGGCGGGTGCCCGCGCATGGAGGCGGATTTCCTGATGGAGTTGGTGAAGCCCAACGTCGAGGGCCTCTGGCACATGCTCGACGCGGCGCGGCTCGCGGGCGTGAAGCGGTTTGTTTTCGCCAGCTCGACGAACGTCGCGTTTGGCGCGACCGCGCTGAAGCAGCTCACGCCGGCGACGGTGCATGTGTTCAACCCGTATGGCGCGACAAAGGCGTTCGGCGAAAATCTCGGACGCTGGTTTCACGACACCTTCGGGATGGAATTTCTCGCGGTGCGCATCGGCTACTTTCGCGGCAGCTACGCGGAGCCGGGGCTGACGGAGCCGTGGCTGCGGCGCATCTGGCTCGGCCCGCGCGACTGCGCGAAATTTTTCCGGCTCGCCGTGGATGCCCCGCCGTTCGGCTACGGCGTGGTGTATGCGTGTTCGCGCGCGCCGGAAAACTACCTCGATCTCACGAGCGCGCGCGAGCTGCTCGGCTACGAGCCGGAGGAAACGGTGCCGCCGGTGCCCGTGTAGGGCGGGGTCGCCCGACCCCGCCGCAGAACGGTGGATGAGGGTAGCACCAGTCTTCGCGCCGGATTTTCGTAGGGCCGGCGCTCGTCGCCGAGCCGTCGCGAGACGCCCGTGATAATCACGACGGCACGCCGACGAGCGGCGGCCCTACGGTCCAGAGACAGTTCGTGAATCTCTTCAGGCGTTGAACCAGAGCGGCGGGGTCGGCGACCCCGCCCTACAACGGACCGAGCTACGGCACGTCGTAGACCTCCACGAGCGCGGAGCCGCCGGTGGCGGCGGGACTCGCGACCGCCGAGTAATTGCCCGGCGGCAACGTGATCAAGAGCATCGCGTCCGTGCTCGCGGCGTTCGTGATCCCGAACGCGCCGACGGAGTTCGAGGCGGCAACGAGCTGCTGATCGCCACCCCAGTTGTCGTTTTGCGCGAGCGTCGCGCCGGCTTGCACGACCGACAGCCGCGGGTCGGGCATCGGGCTGGCGACGCCAAACGCCGTGAGGCCCGGACCAATCGCGCGGACGAGCACGGTCTTCGCGGTGTCGCCGCCGATGACGAAGCCCGCGGAGAGCGAGGTGCCGGTGGCGATTTGTTTGATCACGGAGACGTTGATGAGCCGCGGCGTCGCCGCCGTGTAGGTGGCCGAAGAAGTGGCGTCGTAAATTTCGGCGAGGGTGGTGCCGGCGCCGGTGCCGGCGTCGCTGAGTTGCACGGCGTAGTTGCCGGGCGCGAGCGCGGGCTGGAAGATCGCGGCGTCCTTGGTGGCGCCGTTGAGAAACGCGAAGGCGCCGACCTGGTTGAACGCGTTGGTGAGCGTCGCGTCGCCGCCCCAGTTGTCGTTGGCGGCGATCGTGGTGTTGGTCGCGCCGGTGGCGACGAGGGTCATTTTCGGGTCGGGGAGAAACGCGGTGATGCCAAACGCGGTGAGCGAGGGGCCGCCCACGCGGGCGAGGATGGCCTTTGGGCCGCTGGTGCCGGCGCCGCCAAGGACGGTGCCCATCGACATCGACTCGCCCGCCGTGAGCGGCGCGAAGATGGAGAGGTTGATGAGGCGGCCGGGATTCGTCGTCGGCTGCACGGTGAGCGTGGCCGCCGTCGACAGCACGGGTGCGCCGACGCCGTTGTCCACGCGGCACCGGTAGTTGCCGGCGGCGGCGGCGGTGACGTTGCGCAGCCACAGCGTCGAGGTGTTGTTGCCCGGTCCCGCGATCGGCTGGTCGTTGAACAACCACTGGTAGGTCGGCGCCGGCGTGCCGGTGGCCGCGACGGTGAAGACGGCCGAGGCGCCGCTCGCGACCGTGAGCGGCGCGGCCTGCCGCGCGATCACGGGGGCGACGGGCGGGGCAAGCGTGAGCGTCGCGGCGCGGCTCGCAACGAGGCCGGTGGAGGTTACGAGGGTGGCGGAATAGGTGCCGGCGTCGGCGGCGGTGAGGTTTTTCACCACCAGGTCGAACGTCCTTGAAGTTAGGGGCGCGGTGACGGGCAGGCTGTATTTGACACCGTCGAGTTCGATCGGCTGGCCGTCATGAAACCACAGCAATCCGGCATAGGGATTTGAAACTCCGTTGAATTCAGCAGCGAGTGAGATTCTGGCGGAGCCGCCCAGCACACCAATGGCGTCCGCGGGCTGGCTGAGGATCACGGGGGGCGAGGGATCGTCGAAGGTGGGGCTTCGCACCGAGGTGGGCGTCGCGATGTAGAAGCGCAGCGTCTTGCTGAAGCGGGCGATAGCGCCGGTGCCCGGCTGGGACGCGGAGTCGAGCGCCGTGAATGTATCGAACCGGACCCCGCACCGGTAGATGAGGCCACTGGCCAGAGTGCGGGCCGGAATCCCGATCGAGGTCTGGGGCACGGGTTGCACGGGAAAACCGAGGTCGTTCCGGATGCTCAGGAACCCGGTGTTGGAGTCCCCATGCCACTGGGAAGAGTAGAGCCCTACGATGGCATGGTCGATGTGCCCGGCGACGCCCATGGT
>JBEANZ010000486.1:0-4267 GCA_041165185.1 Verrucomicrobiota bacterium
TTCGACAACTGGTCCACCCCCGGCCATCGCGGCGAACAGATCCAGTGGTCAGGCCGCACGTGGTATCGAAAAACCTTTACCGCCCCCGCCGCTTGGACGGGGAAAAAAATCTTCATTGAATTCGAGGCTGCGCGCCAAGTGGCCGAGATCTACTTGAACGGCACGCTGCTCGGTATCTCCAAAACTGGCTTTACCCCGTTCGGCTTTGATCTCACGCCGCATCTCAAAATCGGCGCGCCCAACATCCTCGCCGTGATGACCGACAATCGCTTCATGCGCGATCCACTCGATCCCGCCACGGCCGCCGAGATCGCAAAAATAAATGGCACCGGCTCAACCGCGCCCGCGCTCAGCTCCGCCGCCAACCCCAACCTCGCGAAGCTCCACGAGGAAATTAACAAGGGCATCCCGGAAAAACTCGAAGATCTCCAGGCGGATCAGATCCCCTGGAATAATCCCCACTGGCACCCCGCGCACGGCGGCCTCTACCGCAACGTCCGCCTCATCGTCACCGACCCGCTGCACATTTCGCTCCCGCTCTACTCGTTTCTCCAGACCGCCGGCCCCTACGCCTACGCGACCGAAATCACCAACGTCTCCGCCAACCTCGGCCTCGACGTCCCGCTCCAAAACGGCCGCGCCGCCGCCGCCACCGTCGAGGTGCGCGCGGAAATTTTCGACGCCGACGGCAAGTCCGTCGCCACCCTCGTGCAGTCGCAGACGCTCGCCGCCGGTGCGAGCGCGACGCTCACGCTCACGACTTCGCTCGCGAATCCGCGCCTCTGGGAACCGGATTATCCGCACGTTTACCGCGTCGCCTGCGCGCTGCGCGTGGCCGACCAAGTGATCGACACCGCGGAAATTCCCCTCGGCCTCCGCGCCGCAAAGTGGGACGCCGCGACCGGCCTCACGTTGAACGGCCGCCCGCTCAAGCTCCACGGCTGGGGCCAGAAGCCGACCGACGAGTGGCCCGGCCTCGGTGCCGCGCAACCCGACTGGCTGCACCACTACACGCTCGATCTCATGCGGCAGGCGGGCGGAAATTTCGTGCGTTGGGGTCACGCCGCCGCCGGCCCCGCGCAGATTTCCGCCGGCGATCGGCTCGGGCTCATCGCGATTCAACCGGGCACCGACGGCGAGTCCGACACCGTGCGCGCCGCGTGGCGGCTCCGCGCGAACGCGTTTCGCGACGTGGTGATTTATTTCCGCAACAGCCCCTCCATCCTCGTCTGGGAGGGCGGCAACCAGAAGGTCACGCGCGAGCACGCGCAGGAGTTGCGCGGCCTCATGGACCACTACGATCCGCACGGCGGCCGCGCCTACGCGCACCGCCGCGCCGACAAAATCACGGCCGAGTTCATGGACGTCGGCATCGGCACCGAGGGCGGCCGCGAGATCGCGACGCTCGCCGTCGTCGAGGGCGAATACAACCGCGAGGAGTCGCCACGCCGCGTGTGGGACGACGCCTCGCCGCCGAACTTCGGCTACCCCGAGGCGAAGGGCATGACCTACCAGCTCACGAGCGAGCGCTTCGCCGCGAATCAGGTCGCGCAGTTCATGAAAAAACTCGGCGCGCCCGGCCACGCCGGCGGCGCGAACTGGATTTTTTCCGACTCGACGAGCGGCGGCCGCGTGCCCGCCGAAGTCGCGCGCGCCGGCGGCGAGGTCGATGGCGTTCGCCTGCTGAAAGAGGCTTACTACGTCTGCGCCGCGATGTGGCGCAGCGATCCGCAGGTCCACCTCATCGGCCACTGGACCTATCCCGCCGGCACGAAAAAAACGATCTACGTCGCGTCGAATGCCGAGCAGGTCGAGCTGCTCCTCAACGGCAAATCGCTCGGGCTCGGCCAGCGATCGGACACGTATCTGTTCACGTTTCCCGACGTGGCGTTCGCGCCGGGCGAGCTGCGCGCGGTGGCGTTCAACGCGAGCAAACCCGTCGCCATCCAAAACAAACGCACCGCCGGCGCGCCCGTCGCGCTGCGCCTCACCGCGCTCGTGCCGCCCACCGGCATCCGCGCCGACGGCGCCGACGTCGCGCTCTTCGACGTCGAGGCCGTCGACGCCACCGGCGAACGCTGCCCGACCGTGCAACCGCGCGTGGACTTCACGCTCGTCGGCCCCGCCGTCTGGCGCGGCGGCTACAACAGCGGCAAAATCAACTCGGTGAACCACCCCTGGCTCGACCTCGAAGCCGGCATCAACCGCGTCGCCGTCCGCACCACGCGCGAAAACGGCCCCATCCAACTCACCGCGAAATCCGCCGGCCTGCGGGACGCGACGACCTCCGTGCTCTCGTTTCCCTTCGACGCCGCCGACGGCCGCTCGACGACGCTGCCGACGGCGGTGGCCTTCGCGCTGCCGGCGAAGGCGCCGAGCCGCCCGAATTTTTCCAGCGCCAAGGTAGCGCCGGTCTCCGACCGGCGTTCCTCATCGCCGGCGACGCTCGGCACGTTCACGAAAACCTTCAGTTACACCGGCCCGAGCGCCGCCATCGTCCACCTCGAAACCGGCGCGCAAGACGGCCGCAAAATCTACGTGGATCGCGACTACGTTTTCGCGTCGCTCCCCGCCGCGCTCGCCGGCGCCGACTGGCTCCAACTCGCCGACGACGACCAACGCTACAGCGCCGTCGACCTGATCGAACTCGCCGTCCCTGCCGGCGCGACGGTGACCATCGCGCACGACGACCGCGCCCCGCTCCCCGCGTGGCTCGCGAAGCAATTCCAGTCCACCGAGCAAACCCTCGCCGTGAACGGCCGCCCGATGAAGCTGTTCACGCGCCGCGCCGCGAAAGACGAAAGCCTCACCCTCGGCGCCAACACCGACGCCGCCCCCGTGCGCGCGAACCAGTATGTGGTGTTCGTGAACGGAAAGTAGCGCCGATCTCCGACCGGCGTCCGGGAAACACCCATCAATCCTTCACCACGGATCACACGGATGGACACGGATCAATCCACGCAGCCCAGGGCTTGATCCGTGTTCATCCGCATGATCCGTGGTCAACCCGATCGGCCCGCCAGCGCCCGCGGTTGACCGCGATCTCCGTTCCCCGGCCATGAGGAATTTACCTCGGCCCATTTTCAATTGGTCGGGTTTTCACTTTCATTCGCTCGGGGTGATTATCGGCCGTTTCCGAGGCCGCCGCCGGCAAGCGCTTCGTCGCCGGCTACGTGCTCTACGACCTCGACACCGTGGTGCCCTTCGGCGCCCGCCTCATCGCCGCGCCGATCACGTCGCTGTGGGGGTGATCGGCGGGGCACGGCACGCCTGGCCCCGGCGCGAGTTGTGGCGCGCGGCCGCGCGACTTGCGACCGAGCTGCGCCTCGCCGGGCGCGCGGCGGGATTCGTTCTGTCCGACGCGCCCCCGCCAAACCCGCGCTTGTCAACTCGCCGAATCGACCAATGGTCGCTGCGACTGGATTTCGTTTTTTCCCCTCAGACCCCACCCCGCCCCTGTTTGCGCCGCCGAGATTTTCGGCCCCACCACGCTTCTTCATGCACCTGACCACCCCCACCCAAACCTCGTCCGGCCTGAGCTCGCTCAGGCTGGTCTTCGGCCTCGTCTTGGCGCTCTGCACGTCGGCGTTGGCCTTCGCTCAGGCCGGCACCGGCATCATCCAAGGCCGCGTGTTTAACCCCGCGACCAAGGAATACGTCCGCAACGCCGAGATCCGTCTCGAGGGCACCAATCTGGTGACCTACTCCGAGAACGACGGCTCGTTTCAGTTCCCCGCCGTGCCGGCCGGTGCCGCCACCGTCACCGTAGCCTTCTCCGGCTACCAGACCGCAAAGGAGTCGTTCACCGTCTCCGCCGGCCAGACCGCCGTCCGCGAGATCACGCTCACGAGCACGGCGACCACCACCTCCACCGTCGGCAAGGACGGCGTCGTGCAGTTGCAGGCGTTCACCGTCTCGTCCGAGCGCGAGGGCAACGCCAAGGCCATCCAAGCGCAGCGCCGCGACATGAACATCATCAACTCCGTCTCCTCCGACCTCTTCGGCGACGTCGCGGACGGCAACGTCGGCGAGTTCCTGAAATACCTCCCCGGCGTCGACCTCGATTACGTCGAGTCCGAGCCGCGCGGCCCGCGCCTCGGCGGCATGGACGGACAATACGTCGGCGTCGCCTTCGACGGTATGAGGACCGCCAACGCCGACGCCAATCGCGGCGGCGGCGGCGCCTCGCGCGCTACGAGTTTCGAGGGTTTTTCCATCACCAGCATCGAGTCGATCGAGGTCAACTGGACGAACAGCGCGGAGAACG
>JBEANZ010000487.1:0-7636 GCA_041165185.1 Verrucomicrobiota bacterium
CTCGCGGGTCGCCTCGGATTTCTGGAGAAGTTCGAGCCAGTTTTCGAGGAGATCGTCGTAGTCGAGGACGGCGGCGGCACGTTTGGCTTCGGCGTATTTTTTGGCGAAGAGCGGGACGCGCTCGATGATGCCTTCGTGCTGCGGGAAGAAACGGGTGATCGTCTCGGCGAGCGGGAGTTGGGTGTTGCGCGCCATCGAGAGGAGCGAGTGGAGCGGGCCGGGACGCGGGTGGGTTTTGTCCTTGAAGAAGGATTTGTCGGCGGCCTCGACGGCGTCGCGGAGCACGCCCTCGGACTCCTCGGCGTCGAGGATGGTGAACGCGCGCGGGAGCCCGATCGTTTCGCCGTGCATGCGGAGCGCGCGGTGGCCGATGCTGTGAAACGTGCCGCCCCAGAACCGCCCCGGCTCGACGCCCGTGAGATCATGGACGCGGTGGAGCATCTCCTTCGCGGCCTTGTTGGTGAACGTGAGGAGGAGGATTTCCCACGGCTTCACACCCTGTGCGAGCAGGTAGGCGACGCGGTAGGTGAGCGTGCGGGTCTTGCCGGAGCCGGCGCCGGCGAGCACGAGCAGCGGGCCGGCGGGCGCGGTGACGGCGTGGAATTGCTCGTCGTTGAGCGCGGCGCGAAAATCGATCGGCGGGACGCCGTGCGCGGCGGAGGGAAACGGGGCGTCGAGAGGAAAATCCATGAAGTGCGCGGCGATGGCCGCAAAGAACCGCGGGCGGCGCAAAGGGAAAGTGCGCTGCGGTCGGGCCAAGCTCGCCACGCTTTGGGACCACCACGCCTACGACCACGGCCTGTTTCGATCCGCGGCCCGGCAATGATGCGGGCGCGTTCTGCGTTGGTGCCCTCGGCTACGTCCTGCGCCGCGCGCTCCACGTGTCTGGTGCCGCTGCCGCGTGTGACGTGGAATTGTCCGCGCGCGCCTCCGCCGCGCTCGCCGGTTGTGACGTAGCGAATCCTTCCCGCCGCCGCCGTCGAGGGACGGCTTACTTGCCGCCCGGCAGATTCACTTTTAGATCGGTCGGGGTGTCGGCCTTCTTGCCGTCGGTGGCCGGGGCGGGCGTCGGCGTCGGCAGGCTGGCGCGTAGCGCGCTCGCGCGCATGAACCACGCGCTGTCCTTGGCGATGCGGCCCAGGAGGTCGGAATATTTTTGCACGTCGGCCGAGTTGCCCGCGTCGGCGGCGAGCGTGACGAGATGGTAGGCGGCCTCGCTGCGTTGGTCTTTCGCCTGCGCGGCGTCGTCGGCGAGCTGTTTCAGCTCCGTCGCGCCCTCGGCGGTTTTGCCGGCGAGGATCTTGGCGACCGCGGCACCCAGCTTGGCGCGGGCGGCGAGCGGGCCCGTCTTCAACGCCTTCGCGGCCTGATCGTAGTTGGTGGCAGCGTCGGCGCTCTTGCCGGCCTTGAACGCATCATCACCGGCGTTGAGGAGGGCGATGCCGGCGAGCGGATGATCCTGATGTGCGGCGGCGAAGGCCTTGCGCTGGTCGGTCGTGGTCGCGGCGACGAACGCGCTTTGCACGCTCTTCTCCTTTTGCGCGGCCAGATAGTCCAAGGCGAACTTGCCGAGACCGGCCGCGGCGACGAGGCCGACGACGGCGTAAACCTTGCCGCGATGGTCGCGCCAGAAGAGGTGCAGCTTGTCCTCGAACGAGGTGGCCGTGGCGGCGTCGACGACGACGAGATTGCGATCATCGCCGGCGGGTTGGGCGGGGGAAGGAGAGGCGGGCGTGGTCATGCGCGGAGGGATGTGGGCTTTGGAACCGGGGAAGAGAACAACACGGCGCGCCGGTGTCCATGACGGAAACGGGCGGCCCGCGGGCCGCGCACGGGGACGCGGCGGGGAGGGCTCCGCCTAGTCGAAGACCACCGTCTTGTTCCCGTAAACGAGCACGCGGCCGCCGAGGTGCCAGCGGACGGCTTGCGCGAGCACGGTCTTCTCAAGGTCGCGGCCCTTGCGGATGAGATCGTCGACGCCGTGGCGGTGCGTCACGCGGGCGACGTCCTGATTGATGATCGGGCCTTCATCGAGATCGCGCGTCGCGTAGTGCGCGGTGGCGCCGATGAGTTTCACGCCGCGCGCGTGCGCCTGATGGTAGGGCCGCCCGCCCGCAAAGGCCGGGAGAAACGAGTGGTGGATGTTGATCACGGGGCGCGCGAAGTTTTCCAGAAACTCCGCCGAAAGCACCTGCATGTAGCGCGCGAGCACCACGAGATCGATGTCCAGCGTGCGGAGCAACGCGAGCTGGCGCGCCTCGGCGGCGGCTTTCGTCTCGGCCGTGACGGGCAGGTGGTGAAACGCGAGCCCGTAGCCCGCCGCGATGGGCGCGAGGTCGGGGTGGTTGCTCACGACGGCGACGAGATCGCAGGCGAGTTCGCCTTCTTTCCAGCGGAGCACGAGGTCATGGAAACAGTGGTCCGCCTTCGAGACGAAGAGCGCGACGCGCGCGCGCGACGCGGACGAAAGCACCTGCGCCTTCATGCCGAGCGACGCGGCGAACGAGTAGAACCCTGCTGTGTCCGCGCCGGCCTCGGCGGCGCGCGGCTCCCACTCGATGCGTTGGAAAAAAATCCCCGCCTCCATGTCGCGGTGTTGATCGGCGTGGAGGATGTTGCCGCCGCGCTCGAAAATCCAGCCGGCCACGCGCGCGACGAGTCCGGGCTGGTCGGGGCCGTGGAGGAGGGCGATGAGGGTGGGGAGCGTTTCCATGAATCTGTGAAACCACTAATCCACACTAACGAACACTAATGAGGCGCGTAGTCCGGATAGCATGAGTGCTCATCAGTGTGGATTAGTGGTTCAAAAAAATCCGTCGCTCAGGGCAGCAGCAGCACTTTCCCCGTCGTCACGCGGCCTTCGAGGGCACGGTGGGCGTCGGCGGCGGCGGTGAGCGGGAAGGTCGCACCGATGCGCACTTTCAACGCGCCGGTCACGAGGCCCGCGAACAAATCCCCGCAGCGCGTGCGCAGTTCGGCGGGCGTGAGCGTGTAGTGCGCGAGCGTCGGACGCGTGAGGAACAGCGAGCCGCGTTGCGAGAGCAGCAGCGGCGAGAAGGGCGGCACGGCGCCGGAGGCGTTGCCGAACGACACCATCATCCCGCGCGGGCGCAGGCTGGCGAGGGATCCCTCCCAGGTCGCCTTGCCGACGCCGTCGTAGACGACATCGACGCCGCGTCCGCCGGTGAAGGCGCGCGCCGCCTCGGCGAAGTTTTCCCGCGTGTAAACGCACACGGCGTCCGCGCCGGCCGCGTGCGCGAGCGCGGCCTTGTCGTCGGCGCCCACGGTCGCGAGCACGCGCGCGCCGCGCATCTTCGCGATCTGCACGAGCAGCAGGCCGACGCCGCCGGCCGCGGCGTGGATGAGCGCGGTGTCGCCGGTCTTCAGCGGAAACGTGTCGAACGCCAAGTAGTGCGCCGTCATCCCCTGCAACAGCACGGCGGCGGCGAGTTGCGCCGTCACGCCATCGGGCAGGCGCACGGTCTGGGTCGCGGCCGCGAGCGCCTCGTGCGCGTAGGCGCCGGCGACGGCCGCGCTCGCGACGCGATCGCCGAGCGCGAATTCCGTCACGCCCGCGCCGAGCGCGGTCACGACACCGGCGGCCTCGCCGCCGAGCGTGTGCGGGAGCGGCACGGCGTAGAGCCCGCTGCGTTTGTAGGTGTCGATGAAGTTGAGCCCCGCGGCCTCGACGCGAAAACGAATCTCACCGGGGCCGGGCGTGGGAACAGGGATGTCGTCGGCGCGGAGTTTCTCCGGACCGCCGGTTTCGTGGATGCGGATGGCGAGCATGGGGTTTTGGAGGGCGGCGGCTCGACGCCGCTTTTCGGATGGGTTGACGCGAGAAAAACAAAAGCGGCGACGCGTCGCCGCACTCCAAATCAGACCACGTTGACGTTGCCCTTGTAGTGCTGGATCGGGCGGACGCCGATGTGTTTGGCCTTCAGCGCGCGGATGCCTTCCACGGCGGCGGCGGCACCGGTGATCGTCGTCATGATGCAGACGTTGTGGGCGTAGGCGGCGGCGCGGATCGCGTTTTCGTCGCGGCGCGGGACGAGGCCGCCGGGTGTGTTGATGACCATCTGGATCTGGCCGTTCTTGATCAGGTCGGCGGCGTGCGGGCGGCCCTCGTTGATTTTCGCGAGGCGCTTCACATCGAGGCCGGCGGCGGCGAGCGTCTTCGCCGTGCCACTGGTCGAATAGATCGCGAAGCCGAGTGTCGCGAGCGCGCGCGCGACCTCGACGGCGCGCGGCTTGTCGGCGTCTTTCACGGAGATGAACACGTTGCCCGCCACGGGCAGGCCGGGTTTTGCGGCGGCCTGCGCCTTCGCGAACGCCACGCCGAGATCGTCGTCGATGCCCATGACCTCGCCGGTCGAGCGCATCTCGGGGCCGAGCGCGATGGTCGCGCCGGGGAAGCGCACGTAGGGGATCACGGCCTCCTTCACGCACCAGTGCTTCGGCGTGAGCTCGCGCGTGAAACCGAGGTCGGCGAGCTTCGCGCCGGTCATCACCTTCGCGGCGAGTTTCGCGAGCGGCACGCCGATGGCCTTGGCGACAAACGGCACCGTGCGCGAGGCGCGCGGGTTGACCTCGAGCACGAAGAGTTCGCCGCCCTTGATCGCGAACTGGATGTTCATCAGGCCGACGACTTTCAGCGCGCGCGCGAGTTCGTGCGTGGCGGCGCGCACCGTCGCGAGCATCGACTCCGGCAGCGTGTGCGGCGGCATCACCATCGCGGCGTCGCCGGAATGCACGCCGGCAAACTCGATGTGCTCGAGCATCCCGCCCACGACGGACGTCGTGCCGTCGCTGAGGCAGTCGACGTCGAGTTCGATCGCGTCTTCGAGGAATTTGTCGATGAGCACGGGCTTGCCGGGCATCACGTCGAACACCTGGCGCACGACGGCCTTCAACTCGTCCTCGCTGTAGAGGATGAACATGCCGCGCCCGCCGAGCACGAACGACGGCCGCATCAGCACCGGATAACCGAGCTCCGCCGCACACGCCGCCGCCTCGCCCTCGCTGAGCGCGGTGCGGTTGGCCGGCTGCTTGAGCCCGACCTGATCGAGAATTGCGGCGAACAGTTTCCGGTCTTCGGCGGCCTCGATGCTCTCGGGCGTGGTGCCGATGATGTTGACGCCATGCGCCTTCAACGCGCCCGCGAGGTTCAGCGGCGTCTGCCCGCCGAATTGCACGATGGCGCCGTCGCATTTCTCCTGCTGATAAACTTCCAACACATCCTCGAGCGTGAGCGGCTCGAAGTAGAGGCGGTCGCTCGTATCGTAGTCGGTCGAGACGGTCTCGGGGTTCGAGTTGATCATCACCGACTCGTAGCCGATCTCGCGGAGCGCGAAGCTCGCGTGGACGCAGCAGTAATCAAACTCAATGCCCTGGCCGATGCGGTTGGGCCCGCCGCCGATGATCAGAATTTTTTTCTTTCCGGTGGGCGGGAGGATTTCGTTTTCGTCGCCGTAGCTCGAATAGTAGTAGGGCGTCAGCGCCTCGAACTCGGCGGCGCAGGTGTCGACGAGGCGGTAGGTGGTGTGGATGCCGCGCGCCTTCCGCTCGGCGCGGACAGTGGCGAGGTCGCTCTTGAGCAGGTGCGCGAGCTGCGCGTCGGCGAAGCCGAACTGCTTCGCGCGGCGGAGCGCGTCGGTCGCGACCGACGCGAGCGTTTCCTTTTTCAACGCCTCCTCCATCTCCCAAATCTCCCGCATCTGCACAAGGAACCACGGATCGATTTTGGTGAGGTCGAAGATGTCCTCGACGGTGTAGCCGGCGCGAAACGCGTGGCGGATGTAGAAAATCCGCTCGGCGTTGGGCGTGCCGAGCTTCGTGTTGATCGTCTCCTCGGGGAGGAGTTCGTCGCCGCCGTGTTTGCCGCCGCCGCCGAAGCCGCGCGCGCCGGTCTCCAGCGAGCGCAGGCATTTCTGGATCGATTCCTTGAAGGTGCGGCCGATGGCCATCGCTTCGCCGACGGACTTCATCGCGGAGGTGAGCGTGGTGTCGGCACCGGGGAATTTCTCGAAGGCGAAGCGCGGGATCTTCGTCACCACGTAGTCGATGGTGGGCTCGAAGCTCGCGGGCGTGACGCGCGTGATGTCGTTGCGCAGTTCGTCGAGCGAGTAGCCGATGGCGAGCTTGGCGGCGATTTTCGCGATGGGAAAACCGGTGGCCTTCGACGCCAGCGCCGAGGAGCGCGACACGCGCGGGTTCATCTCGATCACGACCATGCGGCCGGTGACGGGATCGACGGCGAACTGGATGTTGGAGCCGCCGGTCTCGACGCCGATCTCGCGGATGACGGCGAACGAGGCGTCGCGCATCACCTGGTATTCCTTGTCGGTGAGCGTCATCGCCGGCGCGACCGTGATCGAGTCGCCGGTGTGGACGCCCATCGGGTCGAAATTCTCGATCGAGCAGATCACGACGCACTGGTCCTTGTGGTCGCGCATGACCTCCATCTCGAATTCCTTCCAGCCGAGCAGGCACTCCTCGACGAGCACCTCGTGGACGGGCGAGAGGTCGAGGCCGTTGGCGACGATGCCGTCGAACTCCTCCTTGTTGTAGGCGATGCCGCCGCCGGAGCCGCCGAGCGTGAACGACGGCCGGATGATGAGCGGAAACACGCCGAGAAACTCCGCCGCGGCCTGGGCCTCGGCCATCGAGCGCACCATGCGCGACTTCGCGACATCGAGGCCGATCTTGAGCATCGCCTCCTTGAAGAGCTGGCGGTCCTCGCCTTTCGCGATGGCGAGGGGCTTGGCGCCGATCATCTCGACACCGTATTTGGCGAGGATGCCGGCCTTGTCCAAGTCCATGGACAAGTTGAGCGCGGTCTGGCCGCCAAGGGTGGGCAGGAGGGCGGAGGGGCGTTCGGCGGCGATGATTTTCTCGAGAAACTCGACGGTGAGCGGCTCGATGTAGGTGACGTCGGCAAACTCCGGATCGGTCATGATCGTGGCCGGGTTGGAGTTTACGAGGATGACGCGGTAGCCCTCCTCCTTGAGCGCCTTGCAGGCCTGGGTGCCGGAGTAGTCAAACTCGCAGGCTTGCCCGATGACGATCGGGCCGGCGCCGATGATAAGGATGGACTGCAGGTCGGAGCGCTTGGGCATGGGCGTAGATTTTGGCGAGGGTTGGGCGCGGCGAAACGCGCGGCAAGCGCCAAGTCTCGCGTGGCGAAAAATCGGCCGGGGGGCGCGGCGGGGAACCGGCGGCGGGCGCAAAAAAAACCGGCGGCCTCGGGGGAGGCCGCCGGTCGGGGGACGCGCGGTGGCACGTCCGGACAAGTAAGGGCTTAGAACTTGTAGCGCGCCTGGACGTAGAAGAGGCGGCCGATGGGATCGTAGGAGTTGATGTCGTGGGACTGGTTGCCTTCCGAGGGGATGAGCGGCGGGAACTTGTTGAACGCGTTGTTCACGCCGACGGTGGCCGTGAGGCCCTTGAGCCAGCGGCTGCTCGACGCGCTGAAGGTGTGGCCGATTTGGAAGTCGAACTTGTGGTAGCTCGCGACCTTGAAGTAGGCGGTGTTGGTGAGGTCGGTCAGCTCGGGCACGTAGGTGTGGCCGACGCCGGCGTTCCAGGTGCCCATCGACCAGTCGAGGCGGTTGTTCAGGCGATAGCGGGGGAACAG
>JBEANZ010000488.1:0-7344 GCA_041165185.1 Verrucomicrobiota bacterium
ACCCTCCACCTCAAGGGCCCCACCTCGACCGGCAAGGACGCCGTCCTCCTCGCCTGGCTCTCCTCCATCGCCGGCGTCGACTCGAAGAAACTCGCCGACGAAATCTTCAACTCCGGCTCCGTCATCCTCGCCAACCTCCCGGAAAAAGTCGTCCGCTCCGACCACAAAATCTACGAGGAGGAAGGCGTGAAGTTCGCCGTCTCGCAGGTCGAGGAACTCGGCTTCGGCAACTTCTGGGAGCACGCCAAACCCATCGCCGCCGCCCTCGCCGCGCTCCGCGACGAGGAGAAACTCGCCTTCGCCGCGCTGCTCGTGACGGACATCAACACGCAAAACTCGCTCCTCCTCGTGAAAGGCGACGCCGAGTTCATCCGCCGCATCAGCTACCCGCACGTCGAGCAGGACGAAATTTTTGACCTCCCCGGCATCGTAAGCCGCAAGAAACAACTCATCCCCTACCTCGCGAGCCTGCTGAAAGAAATGTCCGCCGACGGCGCGCTCCCCGCCAACCGGAGCGCGACACCCTTTCGGAAAAGAAAGTAGCGCAGCGATCTCTGACCCGCCCTTGCCTCGCGCACGCAGCGCGCCAGTGCGCCGGCCAAAAGGTCCGCCCTCCCTCAAACCTCAGATGTGAATCGCCTCGCCGCTCGTCGCGGCCGCGGCCTCCATCAGCGCCTCGCTCAGCGTCGGGTGCGCGTGGATCGAGCGGTGGACCTCGTCGACGGAGAGCTCGCTGTTCATCGCGAGCACGTATTCCGCGATCAGTTCCGGCGCCTCGTTGCCGAGGATGTGGACGCCGAAAATCTCCCCCGTCTTCGCATCGCTGATCACCTTGACGAAACCCTCCGAGTCGCCCGCCGCGACCGCCTTGCCCGACGCGGTGAACGGAAACTTGCCCACCTTGTAGTCGAGTTTCTTTTCCTTCGCCTGCTTCTCCGTCACGCCCGTGCTCGCGATCTGCGGCTGGCAATACGTCGCGCCCGGGAAAATCTTCACGCGCCCGCCGCTGTGGTGGCCAAACATCCCGCTCACCGCGTTGACCGCCTCATAGGTCGCGACGTGCGCGAGCCACGGCGGGCCGATGATGTCGCCCGCGCCGTAGATGCCCTTCACGCTGCTCTCGTAGCGGTCGTTCACCTTCAGGTAACCGCGCTCGAGTTCCGGCTTCACGTTTTTCGCGAGCGCGCCGTCGAGGTTCGGCACCACGCCGATCGCGACGAGCAACGTCTCGGCCTCGACCTCCGTCGAGTTGGCCTCGCCGGCTTTCACGAGCGTGATCTCCACCTTGTTTTTCCCGACGCGCACGTTTTCGACCTTCGTGCCGACGTGGACCGTGATCCCCTGTTTCTCAAACGACCGCTGCAGCGCGCGCGCGACGTCCTCGTCCTCCACCGGCACGATCTGCGGCAGCATCTCGACGAGCGTCACCTTCGAGCCGAAGGCGTTGTAGAAATAGGCGAACTCCACCCCGATCGCGCCCGCCCCGATGATCACGATCGATTTCGGCGGCGTCGCGCGCGGCACCAGCGCCTCGCGTGAGGTCATCACGCGCTCGCCGTCCACCGCGATGCCCGGCAACGCGCGTGGCCTGCAGCCGGTCGCGAGCAGCACGTTTTTCGTTTTGAAAAACTTCCCCTTGTGCTCGCCCGCCGTGATTTCGACGAGCCCCGGCGCGCTCACCTGCGCGCGACCGACGAAGTAATCGACCTTGTTTTTCCGAAACAAAAACTCGACGCCCTTCGCCATCTGCCCCGCGACGCCGCGCGAGCGGTCCATCACCTTCGCGAAGTCAAACGTCACGCCCTTCGCGCCGATGCCGAACATCTCGGCCTTCGACAACGCGCGGTAAAATTCCGCGCTCTTCAGCAGCGCCTTCGTCGGGATGCAGCCCCAGTTGAGGCACGTGCCGCCCGCGCGTTCGAGCTCGATGCAGGCGACCTTTTTACCGAGCTGCCCGGCGCGAATCGCGCCCGCGTAGCCCGCCGGTCCGCCCCCGATGACGATGAGATCGTAGTCCGTAGTTTCAGCCATGCGGCGAACGTCGCACGCGTGCCAAAACGGTCAAACGGAAAGTCTCCCCACGGTCCACTCGCTCACGCTCGCGGCTACGCTTCAGATATCGATCACGTCGTCCGGTTTTTTCTTCGGCGGTGGCGGCGCGGGCGGGCCGGTTTTCACCGTGCCGCGCACCAACGCGGTCACCAGAAGATTCGTGAAACTCACCACGAGCGCGCCCCACACCGCGGGCCAAAATCCCGCGACGTGAAACCCGTCCACGAGCTTCCCCACGAGGAGAAACAACCAAGCGTTGATCACCACCACGCCCAGCCCCAGCGTCAGCATGATGAACGGCAACGTGAACAACAGGAGCAGCGGTCGCAGGATCGTGTTGAACAGACTCAGGAGGAGCACGACCGCGACGAGCGTCGCGCCGTCGTCGCACGAGATGCCGCGCACGAGCTTCGTCGCGAGCGTCACGCCGAGCGCCAGGATCGCCCAGCGGAGCAGCAGTTGAGGCAACGATGAGTTCACGCGCGCCACTTTTCCCCGGGGCTGATCACCGGCAATGAAAATCCTCGTCGTCCAAGATCACCTGCGCAGCGGCGGCACCGAGCGGCAATCCGTGCTGCTCGCCAACGCCTTCGCCGCCGCCGGCCACGAGTCCACGCTGCTCACGTTTCGCCCCGGCGGCGCGCTCGCCGCGACGGTCGCGGACAACGTGCAGCGCGTCTCGCTCCAGCCGTTCGACACGACGCTCGACTGGTTCGCGCCGGGGCTGCTCGGGGCCGTGCGCCGTGCGCGGCCCGACCTCGTGCTCTGCATGGGCCGCATGGCGAATTGCCGCGCTGCGGCGCTCGCCGCGCACGCGAGCGATCTCGAGTCGCGGCCGGCGGTGGTCATGTCGATGCGGACGGGCAAGGCGCTACCGTGGATGTTTCGGCGCGGCTTGCTCCGCGCCGACCACATCGTCGCCAACAGCCGCGACGCCCGCGACACGCTCGTCACCGCGCACCGCGTGCCCGCCGAGAAAATTTCCGTCATCTACAACTCGCTCGTCTTCCCTCCCGCCACCGCGCTCTGGCGCAACGAGCCCCTCCGCACGCAACACGGCGCCACCTCGAAGACCACCGTGCTCCTCAACGTCGCGATGTTTCGCCGCGAAAAAAACCAGCGCGAACTCATCGAGATCGCCGCCGGCCTCCCCGAGCAACTCGACTGGCAGCTCTGGTTCGCCGGCGACGGCCCCGAGCGCGCCGCGTGCGAACGGCTCGTCACCGAAAAAAATCTCGGCCCGCGCATAAAGTTCCTCGGCTTCCTCGCCGACCCGACGCGCCTCTACTGCGCGGGCGATCTCGCCGTCCACGCCTCGTGGAGCGAGGCGCTCTCGAATTTTCTCATCGAGGCGCAAGCACACGGCCTGCTCGCCGTCGCGAGCGAGGCGCAGGGCATCCGCGAATGTTTCGTGCCCGGCCGCACCGGCTGGGCCATCGCGCGTGGCGACCGAACCGCGTTTCGCGACACCCTCACGCGCCGCATGAGCGAGCCCGCCATCGCGCGGGCCGAGCGTTCCGCCGACGCCCGCGCCTACGCGCGCGCCACCTTCGACCGCGCGCGCCAGATCGACGCCTACCTCGCGTTGTTCCAACAACTCGCCGCCGCCCCGCGCGCGTAGCCGCCTCGCACCCCGGCGTCATGGCGGCAAATCGCGCGCACCGGTGCGCCGCGTGTTGCCAAGGCGCCAGCCGTGCCCCTCCGTCTCCCCCTCGTGGTGAAAAACTCTCCCAACTCCACTCCTGTCGCTGTGGTCCCGCCCGCGAAGCCCGAGTGCATTCGCCTGCGCGGCGTGCGCCAAAACAACCTCAAGGGCTTCGACCTCGACGTGCCCCTCGGCCGCTACGTCGTCGTCACCGGCTTGAGCGGCGCGGGCAAATCCTCGCTCGTCTTCGACACGCTCCACGCCGAGGGCCAGCGTCGCTACGTCGAGACGTTCTCCGCCTACACGCGCCAGTTTCTCGAGCTACTCGACAAGCCCAAGGTCGACTCCATCGAAAACATCCGCCCCTCGATCGCCATCGCGCAGACCAACACCGTCAAGACCTCGCGCTCCACCGTCGGCACGATGACGGAGCTGACGGACTTTTTCAAAGTGTGGTTCAGCCACGTCGCCGAGTGTTTCGATCCCGCGACAGGCGAGAAAATCGAGGACGACCACCCGCAGACCATCTGGGAAAAATCCCTCGCCGCCCACCCCGGCGCGCAGGTGATCGTCGCCTTCAAGGTCACGAAACCCGCCAACCTCACCTGGCCCGAGATCCTCACGAACCTGAAAAACCAGGGCTACGTCCGCGTGCTCGCCGGGAGCGACGAGCGTGAGCGAGTGGACCGTAGCTACGAGCGTGAGCGAGTGGACCATCTGTCCGTCCACAAAATCGACGAACTCCTCGCCACGTTTTCCGACCCACTTCGGCGTTCGGCGTTGAGCGTTGAGCGTTCGGCGTTCGTCTTCGTTGCCCAAGACCGTCTCACGCTCGAGCCCGCGCAAAAATCCCGCGCCCTCGAAGCCATCGAGACCGCGCTGCACTTCGGAAAAAACGAAGTCTTCCTCTTTAGCTCTCAGCTCTCGGCGTCCCGCTCCGCGCTTCCCTCTCCTGACTCTCAGCTCTCCGCTCTTAGCTCTCAGCTCCTCGTTCCCCTCGGGCACTTCTCCCGCGGCCTCCATTCGCCCGCGACTGGCCGCACGTTTCGCCCCGCGACTCCCGCGCTCTTCTCCTTCAACTCCCCGCTCGGTGCGTGCCCGAAGTGCCGCGGCTTCGGCCGCGTGATCGACATCGACTACCGCCTCGCCGTCCCCGACCAGTCGCTCTCCATCGACGGCGGCGCGCTGAAATGCTGGGAAGGCGAAATCTACAAGGAGTCCGTGAAAGACCTTCGCGTCTTCGCGAAGAAACGCGGCATCCCGACCAACATCCCCTTCGCCGCGCTCACCGAGGAGCAGCGCGCGTTCATCGTCGACGGCGAGCCCGACTACGGCGAGGCCAACGGCAAGCAGTGGCCGAAGTATTGGTATGGCGTGAAGGGCTTCTTCCGCTGGCTCGAGAAGAACACCTACAAGATGCACGTGCGCGTCTTCCTCTCCCGCTACCGCGCCTACAACCCGTGCCCCGACTGTGCCGGCTCCCGCCTCCAACCCGAGGCGCTGTGTTGGAAATGGAAAAACCAAACCCTCCCGGCGCTCTACCAACTCCCCGTTTCCGATCTCCTCGATCTGGTATCCCAATCAAAAATCGAGAATCCAAAATCGAAAATCGAAGACACGCGCAGCGCCACGCTCGCCTTCGAGTCCATCACCACGCGGCTCCGTTACCTCACGCAAGTCGGCCTCGGCTACCTCACGCTCGACCGCCCGTCGAAAACGCTCTCCGGCGGCGAGGTCCAGCGCGTCAACCTCACCTCCTGCCTCGGCACCTCGCTCATCGACACGCTCTTCGTCCTCGACGAACCGAGCGTCGGCCTGCACCCGCGGGACATCGATCGCCTGCTCGCGATTATCCGTTCGCTCACGGACGCGGGTAACACCGTCATCGTCGTCGAGCACGACGAGGCGATGATCCGCGCCGCCGATCACGTGATCGAAGTCGGCCCCGAGCCCGGCGGACGTGGCGGGCACATCGTCTTCGAGGGCCCCGTGCCCGCGATGCTCGCCGCTCCCGCCAGCATCACCGGCCGCTACTTCTCCGGCCGCGAAACGATCGAGATTCCCGCGCAGCGGCGCGTTGTTGGAGATGCGGCGCCCTCGCCGCGTAGCGTCCGCGGCGAGGGCGCCGCGGCTCCATCTCGCTGGCTCACCTTTACCAACGCCACGAAGCACAACCTCACCCGCCTCACCTTCTCGCTCCCCCTCCAGCGCCTCGTCTGCCTCTCCGGCGTCTCCGGCTCCGGCAAATCCACGCTCCTCGATCACGTCATCCACCAGGGCCTCCTCGCCCAACGCCACCAGTTCGCCGACGAGCCCGCCGCCATCGAATCCATCACGGGCGACGCCGACTTCACCGAAATCGTCCTCGTCGATCAGTCGCCGCTCTCGCGCACGCCGCGCTCGAACCCCGCGCTCTACACCGAGGCCTGGGAACTCATCCGCGATCTCTTCGCCGCCACGCCCGCCGCGCAGGAGGCGGGTTTCACCCACTCGAGTTTTTCCTTCAACAGCGGCGACGGCCGCTGCGATCACTGCCAGGGCCTCGGCTTCGAACGCGTCGAGATGCAGTTCCTCTCGGACGTGTTTGTCCCCTGTCCCGTCTGCGAGACGCGCCGCTTCAAACCCGAAGTCCTCGCGATCAAGTGGAGCGACCGCTCCGTCGCCGATCTGCTCAACACCTCCGTCATCGACGCGCTCCCGCTCTTCGCCGCGCACGCCGAAATCCACCGCCGCCTCTCATCGCTGGACAGCGTCGGCCTCGGCTACCTCACGCTCGGCCAGCCGCTCAACACCCTCAGCGGCGGCGAATCCCAGCGCCTGAAACTCGTCCGCTACCTCGGCAATTTCGCCGGCGACTCCGACGAATCGAAAATCGAAAATCCAAAATCGAAAATCCCGCCCGGCGCGCTCCTCCTCCTCGACGAGCCCACCACCGGCCTCCACCGCCACGACGTCAAACGCCTCCTCGCCGTCCTCCAGTCGCTCGTCGATCGCGGCCACAGCGTCGTCGTGATCGAGCATAACCTCGACGTCCTAAAGTCCGCCGACTGGCTCATCGAAATCGGCCCCGACGCCGGCGCGCAGGGCGGTCGCATCGTCGCCGAAGGCCCGCCGGAAACGGTGGCCGCCGCCGACACGGCCACCTCTCCATTCCTCCGCGCCGCGCTCGCAGATGGAGACGAGAGACGGGAGGAGGGAGACGGGGAAAACAGATTCCATTCCCCTTCCACTTGCTGGCCTCCCGCCTCCCGGCTCCCGTCTCCCGTCTCCTCCACGCTTCGCATCGAGGGCGCCCGCGAGAACAACCTCAAAAATCTCTCCCTCTCCATCGCGCACCGCCAGCTCAACGTCGTCACCGGCGTCTCGGGCTCGGGCAAGTCCACGCTCGCGTTCGACATCGTGTTTGCTGAGGGCCAGCGGCGCTTCATGGAGTCGATGTCGCCCTACGCGCGGCAATTCGTCGAACAGCTCGCGCGCCCCGCCGTCGATCGGTTGACGGGTATTCCGCCGACCGTCGCGATCGAGCAGCGCGTCACGCACGGCTCGCGCAAGTCCACCGTCGCGACCATCACCGAGGTCGCGCAATATCTCCGCCTGCTCTACGCGCGGCTCGGCGTGCAGCATCACCCCGACACCGACAAACCCGT
>JBEANZ010000489.1:0-2739 GCA_041165185.1 Verrucomicrobiota bacterium
CGATGCGACCGAACTCGAAACCGCGACGACGGCCGCGCTCGATGCGATGGAGCAGGCACCCGTCCCCGCCCCGTAGCGCGACGCCGCCGCGCCCGCGCTAGAACAAGCCTTGCCCGCGTTCGCGCGCGCCACGCACACTCGGCGCGTGTCGAAAAAACTCCGCCACATCGGCATGGTCTCGCTGCTGACCGTCGGGTCGCGCGTGCTCGGGCTCGTGCGCGATCAGCTCCAGGCGGCGATGTTCGGCCAGAGCGTGTTCATTGACGCGTTCGTGACGGCGTTCACGTTGCCCAACCTCTTTCGCCGGCTGCTCGGCGAGGGTTCGTTGACGGCGGCGTTCGTGCCCACGCTGCACGAGGAACTGCGAGACCGCGGGCGGCCGGGCGCATTCGACCTGCTCAACCGCGTCGCCAGCCGCCTGCTGCTCGCGACGGGCGCGCTCGTGATCGTCGCCATGCTCGCGCTCACCCAAGTGCGCCACATCGCCGCGATCGAGGCGCGGTGGCACCTCGCGGCGGACCTCACGCTGCTGATGTTTCCCTACCTCGCGTGCATCTGCCTCGCGGCGGCGTTCAACGCCACGCTCAACGTCCTCGAGCGCTTCACCGAGCCCGCGCTCTCCCCCATCTGGCTCAACGTCGCGATGATCGCCTCGCTCGCCGGCGCGGGGTTCCACTTCGCCGACACACCGCTCGGCGTCGTGCGCTGGCTCTGTGTGGGCGTGCTCGTCGGCGGCGCGCTGCAAATGATCGTGCCGGCGATCGTGTTGATGCGGCTCGGCTGGCGACCGCGCTTCGCACTCGGCCGCAACGAACGCGTCCGCCAAATCGCGCGGCTCATGGCTCCGGGGCTGTTCGGCACCGCCATCTACCAAATCAACATCACCGTCTCGCGGCTCCTCGCGTTTTCGCTGCCCTCGGCGGCGGCGCTGATGTTTTTCGCAAACCGCCTCATGGAGCTGCCCATCGGCGTCTTCGCCATCGCGGTGTCGACGGTCGTCTATCCGCTGCTCGCGCGCCACGCGGCCGAGGGCAACCACGCCGCGCTGGCGGAGGATTTCCGCAAGGGCCTCCGCCTCATCCTCGTCATCAACGTCCCGGCCGCCGCGGGCCTCGCACTCCTGAGCGAACCAATCGTGCGCTTCCTGTTTGAACGGGGCCAATTCACCGCCGCCGAGACGCACGCGATGGCGCCGCTGCTCGCGCTGTTCATGCTGGGCCTGCCGTTTTTCTCCATCGTCAATCTCACGGTGCGCGCGTTCTACGCGCTGAAGGACACCGCCACGCCCGTCCGCGTGGCGCTGATCGATTTTGCGGTGAACCTGCTGCTCAGCCTCGTCCTCATGCGGTGGTTCGGCGTGCGCGGCCTCGTCGTCGCGAGCACCACGGCGGTCATCGTGCAGACGTGGCTCCTCCAGCGCGCGCTGGCGCGCAAGCTGCCCGCGATGGCCTTCGCGCCGCTGTGGCCGTGTGTCGTCAAGGTCCTCGTCGCCGCCGCCGTGATGTGCGTCGTCGTCTGGGGCGGGCAACGCGCGCTGGAGTCGCGTGCGCTCGGCCGCAGCGCGGACTGGCTGACGATCTTCGCGCTGATTCCGGCGGGCGTCGCGGTCTACGCGGTCGCGCTGTGGCGGTTGAAGATCGAGGGACGCGAGGAACTGGCGGCGCTCGGGGCCAAGGTAAAGGCGCGGATTTTTCCGGTGCGATGAAGCTCAAGCCCGACTGGTTTTTGATCAGCATGGCGGGCGCGACGCTGCTCGCGTGGCTTGCGCCCGGCCCGGGCGCGGCGGGCGGCTGGCTGCATCCCGAACTGCTGACGAAGGCCGGCGTGGCGCTGATTTTTTTCCTGCACGGCGTGGCGCTGTCGTTCGGCGCGATGCGCGCCGGCGTGCTCAACTGGCGGCTCCACGTCGTGGTGCAGGCGTGCACCTTTCTCGTGTTTCCCCTGCTCGCCCTCGCGATCAACGCGCTGCTCGGCGACGCGGTCGCGCCCGAGTTGCGGCTCGGGCTGTTCTTCCTCTGCGCGCTGCCCTCGACGGTTTCCTCCTCGGTGGCGATGACGGCGACGGCGCGGGGCAACGTCGCCGGTGCCGTCTTCAACGCCACGCTCTCGAGCCTGCTCGGCATTTTTCTTACGCCCCTCTGGGTCGCGTGGGTGGCGCGGACGAGCGGCGCGCCCGTGCCGATCGGGCCGGTGATTGTGGATTTGTTTCGCTGGCTCGTGCTGCCGCTCGCGGTCGGGCAGGCACTCCATCCGTGGCTCGGCGCGTGGGTCGCACGGCATAAGCCCCGCCTCAGCCTCGTCGATCGCGGGACGATCCTGCTGCTCGTTTACACCTCGTTTTGCGACTCGTTCAAACAGGGCGTGTGGTCCGGCCACGGAGTGGGCCAACTCCTCCTCATCGGCGTGGCCTGCGCGGGCCTGCTCGCGGTGGCGCTGGCGGCGACAACAGCGGTGGCGCGGGCGTGGCGGTTTGAGCGCGCCGACGAAATCGCGGCGATTCTCTGCGGCTCGAAGAAGACCCTGGCCTCGGGCGTCCCGATGGCGAAATTGATCTTTGGAACGCATCCCGCCCTCGGCCTGATCCTGCTGCCGATCATGATCTATCATCCGATCCAGCTCATCGTCTGCGGCCTGCTCGCGGCGCGATGGGGCCGGCGAACGTGAACGAGCGCCCCGCCCTTCGCGGCTGACGGCACGACCACCGCCAATTCTCCGAGTGGGCTAAGTGATTGACTGGGC
>JBEANZ010000490.1:0-11516 GCA_041165185.1 Verrucomicrobiota bacterium
CTCGCCGCCAACCCCGCTTGCCTCCGCAGCATCTCCGCTTGGCCCTGGATTGTTAGCCTAAACTTGAACGCGAACTAGAATCAACCGCTACCGCCCCCAACGGATCGGCGGCTTTCCAGCCGCCGCCAAGCGCACCCCGTGAATCGCCATACCTCGCATCACCGTCCCAAACTCCTCCTCCGCTACCGTCCGTCCGTCAGCTTCGAAAACGTTTCCTACCTCAAGATTCCGACTGAATTGGTGGCAGGAAAATTTCATTGGTCGGATGATTTTCCCAGCCAACCTCTCCGGTATGCGCTACCCCTTTCCGAAAATGAACAACTCCAGATTCCCAATGCCCGATTTCAAGATTCCGAGCCTCCGATCGCTACCTTTCCCCCTCTCCCCGTCTCTCCTTCTCCCGCTCTTCCTCTCCGCGTTCGCGCCCGCCCCCGCCGCCGAGCGCCCGCCCTTCCCCGCGCCCTACAACACCGAGCTCTCCCCCACGCGCCCGCTCGCGCCCTCCGCCCTCGTCGCGAGCCTAAAGCTCCCGCCCGGTTTCCAGGCCACCGTCTTCGCCGCCGAGCCCGACATCCAGAATCCCATCGCAATGTGCTTCGATGCCCGCGGCCGCCTCTGGGTCGCGGAAAACTACACCTACACCGAGCGCGTCGCCGACGGCCGCCCCAAACTCCGCGATCGCCTCCTCGTTTTCGAGGACACGAATCACGACGGCGTCTTCGACAAACGCACCGTCTTCCACGACGACCTCCAAGGCCTCACCAGCGTCGCCGTCGGCCTCGGCGGCGTCTACGTGCTCGCGTTGCCCCAGCTCCTGTTTTTCCCCGACGCCAACGCCGACCTCGTCCCCGACGGCCCGCCGCGCGTCGTCGTCGATGGCTTCGTGAGCGACAAGGCCCGTCACAATTTCGCCAACGGCCTCAAATTCGGCCCCGATGGCTGGCTCTACGGCCGCCACGGCATCCTCGGCGAGTCGCGTATCGGAGCCCCCGGCACGCCCGACGCCGCGCGCACCGCCGTCGGCCCCGGCATCTGGCGCCTCCGCCCCGCCGACGCCCGCTTCGAGATGGTCGCCACCGGCACGACCAACCCCTGGGGCATGGACTGGGACGAGCACGGCGAGTGCTTTTTCATCAACACCGTCATCGGCCACCTCTGGCACCTCATCCCCGGCGCGCACTACCGCCGGATGTTCGGCGACAACCCCGACCCGCACGTCTACCGCCTCATCGACCAGCACGCCGATCACGTTCACTGGGCCACCGGCGAAGTCTGGCAGGACGTGCGCAAGCTCGGCGTCACCGAAGCCTCGTCGCAGACCGGCGGCGGCCACGCGCACACCGGCGTCCTCATCTACCAAGGCGACAACTGGCCCGACGCCACGCGCGGAAAACTCTTCACGATCAATTTCCACGGCCGCCGCCTCAACCTCGACACGCTCGTGCGCGACGGCTCCGGCTTCGTCGCGCGCCACGGCCCCGACCAAGTCCACTTCGGCGACCCGTGGTTCCGCGGCATCGATCTCGCGACCGGCCCCGACGGCGGCGTCTTCGTGCTCGACTGGTCCGACACCGGCGAGTGCCACGAAAACGACGGCGTCCACCGCACGAGCGGCCGCATCTACAAACTCACCCACGGCCAACCCGCGCGCCCCGCCATCGCCGACGTCGCCGCCCTCGATGAGCCCGCTCTCGTCGCCCTCCTCGCGCACAAGAACGACACCTACGCCCGCGCCGCCCGCCTAGAATTCCAGACGCGCTTTGCCCGCGGCGAAAAACTTTCCACCGCTCGCTCCGCGCTCGGCAAACTTTTCGCCGACTCGGCCACGTCCGAAGTTCATCGCCTCCGCGCCCTCTGGTCGCTGCGCGCCATCGGTGCCGCCGATACCGCGTTTCTCACCACGCAACTCTCCCACGACTCCGAATCCGTCCGCGCCTGGGCCGTGCGTTTCCTCAGCGAAGACCTCGCGCCCATCTTGAGTGGCACGGGCGTCCCGCCCGTGATCTCTTCCGCCTTCGCCCAACTCGCCGCCCGCGAGCCCTCCGCCCGCGTCCGCCTCGCCCTCGCCTCCGCGCTGCAAAAACTCCCGCCCGCCGCGCGCCCCGCCGTCGCCGCCCCGCTGCTCGCGCACGCCGAAGACTCCGTCGATCACAACCTCCCGCTCCTCCTCTGGTATGGCCTCGCCCCGCTCGGCGCGACCGCCCCCGCCGACCTGCTCGCGCTCGCCGGCCGCTGCGAGATTCCCCTCACGCGCCGCCTGATCGCGCGCCGCCTCGGCGAGGATATCGACCGCGCCCCCGCACGCGTCGGCGAACTCGTCGCGCTCGCCGCGTCGCGCCCCGCCGCGTTTCAAGCCGACATCCTCGGCGGCCTCTCCGACGCCTTCGTCGGCCGCAAACAACTCTCCCCGCCTCCCGGCTGGTCCGAGTCGCGCGCAAAATTCTCCGCCGATCCCGCCGTGCAACGCGCCGCGCAGGAACTCGCCGCGCTCTTTGGCGACGCCTCCGCGCTCGCCGCCCTCGGTGCCGTTGCCCTCGACGAGGCGCGCGACATCCCCGCGCGCCGCGGCGCGCTCCGCGTCCTCGTCGATCGCAACGCCCCCGGTGTGCGCGAACTCTCCGAAAAGGTGTTCTCCGTTCACGGCCTCTCCGTCACCGCCTCCGCCGGCCTCGCGCTCACCGCCGATCCCGCCGTGCCCGATTTCGTGTTCGCGCGCTACTTCCACCTCTACGGCGAGGAGAAGACCGCCGCCGTCGCGATGCTTGCCTCCCGCCCCGCGTGGGCCGCGCGCCTGCTCGCCGCCGTCGCCACGGAGACGGTCGCCGTGAAGGAAATCACCGCGCCCCTCGCGCGCCAGCTCCGCGCCTTCAACGATCCCGCGCTCACCGCCTCGCTCGAAAAACTCGTCGGCAAGCTCGGCTCCGGCGGCGGCAACGCCAACGACAAGTCCGCGCAAATCCGCCGCTGGCGCGCGCGCCTCTCGCCCAACGCCCTCGCCGACGCCGACCGCACCGCCGGCCGCACCGTGTTTCAAACGCTCTGCGCCGCCTGCCACACGCTCAACGGCCAGGGCGGCACGCTCGGCCCCGACCTCTCCGGCAGCCAGCGCGACAACCTCGACTACCTCCTCCTCAACATCCTCGACCCGAATGCCGTCGTCGCCCCCGAGCACCGCCTCTCAACCCTCACCCTCAAAGACGGCCGCACCCTCGCGGGCATGATCAAGTCGCGCACCGACACCGCGCTCACCCTGCAAACCCCCACCGAGCAACTCACCGTCGCTCCCGCCGACATCGCGAGCATCACGACCTCCGAGTTGTCCCTGATGCCCGAAGGCCTGCTCGACTCCATCACCCCCACCCAAGCCCGCGACCTCATCGCCTACCTGATGCAGAAGTGAAAAACGGACCGGCGGCTTTCGAGCCGCCGACCAACCACCCGCAACGGATCGGCGACACTCGTGTCGCCGCCGAAATTTCTTCCGCCTGCTTGGGAAAATCTTCCTACCAACAAAATCTTCCTACCCCAATTCCGATCCTCTCAGAATTCATGGTAGGAAGATTTTATTGGTAAGAAGATTTTCCGAACCACTGAGCCGTCCGTCCTCTGTCCCTTCGCTCCCACGCGCCCCCTTCCGAAAATGAAAAATTTCCGATGCCCGATGCCCGATTTCAAGATTCCGTGCCCCCGCGCGCTCCTTCTCCCCCTCTTACTACTCCTCCCCACCGCGCTCGCCCTCGCTGCATCATCTTCGCCAAATCCCACGCCCGCACCCGCCACCGCGCGCCCCAACCTCCTCCTCATCCTCTGCGACGACCTCGGCTACGCTGACCTCAGTTGCTACGGCGCGAAGAAAATCTTCACGCCCCACCTCGACCGCCTCGCCGCCGGCGGCGTGCGTTTCACCGACGCCCACACGCCCTCCTCCGTCTGCACGCCGACGCGCTACGGCCTCCTCACCGGCCGCTACGCGTGGCGCACGTGGATGAAAAACGGCGTGCTCGACGGCTTCGATCCGCCGCTCATCGAGCAGAACCGCACCACGCTCGCCTCCTACCTCCGCGCCCAAGGCTACGCCACGGCCGCCATCGGCAAATGGCACCTCGGCATGACATGGACCAAGACCGACGGCCAGCCGGTCGCGTTTCGCGGCACCGCCGCCGGCGACGCCCGCGGCCCGCACCGCGGCGACGTCGGCGCGGATTTCTCGCGCGACACCCGCGGCGGCCCGCTCGACGTCGGCTTTGATTCTTTCTTCGGCATCAGCGCCTCGCTCGACATGCCGCCCTACGTCTATCTCGAGGGCCGCCGCGCCACCGCGATTCCCACCGCCAGCGCGCCCAACCAAAAAACCCTCGTCCTCAACCAAAGCCCCGGCCCCGTCGCCGACGGCTTCGTGCTCGAAAACGTCCTCGGCGATCTCACCAAGCGGGCCGTCCAGTTCATCGACTCGCGCGCCAACCAACCCGCGCCCTTCTTCCTCTACCTCCCGCTCACCTCCCCGCACCTCCCCGTCGTGCCGGCCAAGGAATTCATCGGCAAAAGCGGCGCCGGCATCTACGGCGATTTCGTCGTCGAGACCGATGCGCGCGTCGGCGAACTCCTCGCCGCCCTCGACCGCGCGAAACTTTCCGACAACACGCTTGTGATTTTCACCAGCGACAACGGCGGCCTCTGGCACGCGTGGAAACCCGAGGAGCGGGACGACCTCGCCGGCTACCAGCCCACGCCGCGCGCCAAAGCCAACGCCGCCCTCGGCCACCACAGCAACGGCACCCTCCGCGGCACCAAAGCCGACGTGTGGGAGGGCGGCCACCGCGTGCCCTTCATCGTGCGCTGGCCCGCCCGCGTGCCGCGCGGCGTCACGAGCACCGCGCTCGTGGAGCTCAACGACACGCTCGCCACGGTCGCCACCATCGTCGGCGCCCCGCTCCCGCGCGACGCCGGCGAGGACAGTATTAGCTTTCTCCCCGCGCTCCTCGACGCCCGCGGCGCCACGAGCCCGCGCACCTTCGCCGTGCATCACACGATCACCGGCGAGTTTGCCCTCCGCGACGGCCCGTGGAAATTCGCGCCCCAGCGCGGCAGCGGCGGCTTCAGCAACCCGAAGCAGGTGAAACCCGCCGCCGGCGAATCCCCCGCGCAGCTCTACAATCTCGCCGCCGACCCGCACGAAACGCGCAACCTCGCCGACACCGAGAAATCCACCGCCGCGCGCCTCGCCAACCGCCTCACCGAGATCCGCGCCAGCCCCCGCACCGCGCCGTAGTCCGCGCGCCCTGAAACACGATTGCGACGCGAGGGCCACTCCCCAGCCTGGCTGGCATGAGCCGACCCCGCTCACTCCTTCTGGCGATGGTCGCCGCACTCGCTGCGTGTTCGACCCCGCACGAAACAACACGGCAGGACGTCGTCGGCCGCTTCGTGATGACCAAGGGCGGCTTCAACGAATGGCTCACCCTGGAACTGAACGCCGATGGTTCCTACGGCCTCGATCACGCGATGTTCGCGTGCGTCATCGGACCGAACGGCGAGATGCCGATCCACCACGGCCGGGAAGAAGGCATCTGGCGTATCGAACAGGGAATCGTCGCGCTCGAACCACGTGCACGGTCAAAGGATTTCATGGATGCTCCCGTGTTTGTTGCGGTGCATGTCCAGCGGCTCGCTTTTCGTCGCGCCGCCGGACACCGCACGCTTGTTCACGCGACAGCGCCCGAATTTCTCACGCTTTCGGAGAGCACCGAATACTCGTTCCCATTCTACCGCCGACACGAGATTTCGAAAGGGAGCGAGCCAGCCTCGACGAACGATGCCAGCCGGTAGTCCCGACATCCTGATCGTCGGCGCCGGCCCCTGCGGCTCGCTCATGGCGCACGAGTTCGCCTCGCGCGGCTTCTCCGTCGTCGTGCTCGAGGCCGGACAGCGCTACGACGCCGCCACCGACCTTGCCAACTCCGAGGCCAACGCGGGGAAAATCTTGTGGACCGAGCCGCGCAAATTCGTCGGCCCCGATTTCGTCGTGCCCAAGACCGGCATGGGCGTCGGCGGCGGCACGCTGCCGTGGCTCCTCGTGATGCCGCGTTTCACGTGCGACGATTTTCGCACGCACGCAACCGAGGGCGTCGGCGCCGACTGGCCCATCGGCTACGACGACCTGCGCGCGCACTACGCGAAGGTCGAGCGCGAGTTCGGGGTTGCGGGCGAGCGCGGGCCGTTTGCCGCCGAGCCCTACGCGCTGCCGATGCCCGCGCACCGGATGAACGGGCACGCGCAGCTCCTCGCGCGCGGCGCGCGGGCGCTCGGCACGCGCCCATTCGCTCCACCCGTCGCGATCAGCTCGGTCGCGCGCGACGGCCGCCCTGCGTGCATCTACTGCGGCTGCTGCGCCAGCGGCTGCCCCACCGAGGCCAAGTCGCGCGACCGGTGTGGATTACCTCGACGCCGAGCGCCGCGAGCATCGCCTCGACGCGCCTCGTTATTCTCGACGCGCGCGCCCTCGAGGAGATTGCCCGTGGCGAGGTTGGAGATGTTGCCGGTGAGCGAGGCGGCGTGGGCGGTGGCGCTGGCTACGGTGAGAGAAAGAAGGAGGGAAACGCAGAGGGAGAGAAGGCGAGGCAAGGAGGGGAGAGGGGGAAACGGGGGAGGGAGACGAGGGGAATTTTCACGGACAAAACGGGGCGGTGGTTTTGGGGGACGGCCGTGGGAAACCGCCGCTCCGTTCTTAGAAGCGGCCGTTGATGCCGGCGGTGAGCGTGGTGCTGCCGAAGAGTTTGAACTGCATCCGATCAGAGATGCCGCGGTAGGCGGACTGCGGGGCGTTGGTGAGATTGCTGACGTCGAGGGAGAACGTGACGGCGGGGCGGAGCTGATAGCCGATGCCGGCGTTGACCACGGTGCGCGACGCGAGGTAGCGGCTGCGGGCGGGCGCGCCTTCGGTGTAATCCGTGATCGATTCGCCGGTGTAGTTGACGATCACGCGCGAGGTGAAGCCGCGGTGACGCCAGAATACGCTGACGTTTGCGCTGCGCGGGACGAAGCCCTCGACATCGCGGCCCTCGCGTCGGCCGCGGCCGTCGTAGTCGCCGTGCGCCTCAAGCGCGGTGAGATTGGCGGTGAGGCCGAGGCCTTTCAGCAGGCCGGGGAGAAACGTGAACTGCTGCTGGTAGCTGAGCTCGAAGCCCTGCACGTAGGCGATTCCGGCGTTGATACTCGTGAGGCGCGTGAAGCCGCGATACTCGCCGTCGTAGCCGTTGTCCGTGCCCGTGCCGATGGTGCCGCTCGCGTTGCCGTTGACGATGAAGTCGGCGATGCGCTTGCGGAACCAGCCGACGGTCACGCTGCCGACGGGCTCGAAATAATATTCGAGCGACGTGTCCCAATTCTGCGCGAGTTGCGGGAGGAGCGAGGGGTTGTTGATCGTGAGCGTCTGCGCGGCCTCGTTGACGGTTTCGTTGGGCAGGAGGCTTGTCATCGGCGGGCGGCCAAAACTCGTGGACCAGCTCGCGCGCGCCTTCCAGTTGGGTGAGAGGTCCTGCGTGAGGTGCACGCTCGGAAACGACTTCGTGTAGCTGCCGCGCAGCACGCGGCGGGTGTTGCCGTAGTCTTTCAGCGCCGAGCCGACAGGATCGGCGACCTGCTGTGCGAGGGCGCTCGGGAAACGGGTGCGGACCCAGCCCCAGCTGTTGGTGTCGGTCTCCTCGACGCGCAGGCCGGCGACGAAACCGGTGTTTTTCACGCGGCCCTGCGCCATCGCGTAGCCGGCCGTGACTTCCTCAGTCACGCGCCGCGTGCCCGTGAAGCGCACCTGCTCGGCGAAGTAGCGGTCCTCGTTCCAGAGCGCGGGCGTGATCGGCGCGCGGTCGCGGAAGAACTGTGACGCATACCAGAACGGAATGATGAGGCCGGTCTTCGTGCCGTTCATGTTTCGGATCGAGGGCTCGGCGGGGAGCGTGGTGCCGAGGTAGCTCCAGCGGCGGTTGCGGTTCACGTCGTGGGCGAACTGTTCGCGCCAGTGGACGCCGGTCTTGAAAAACGTGCGCAGCGCGGGCGCGTCGAATTTCAGATTGGCGCGCGCCTCGCGGACCTCGTGGTTGCTGTCGGCGTTGTTGTTTTGGAAAAAGCCGTTGAGCCGGTAATTTTCCGGCCGCGTGATGTCGGGGCCGGCGGTTTGCGTGAGGCGTGGATAAAGATCCGACTGCGTGCGATCGAGGATCCAGCCGAGATTGTTGACGCGCATGGTGAACTGGCCGCCGTCGTTGCCGAATCCGGTGTTGATGTGCGTGGCGCTGAACATCCCGCCGTAGTCGAGCGACCACGGGCCGCGCGTGTGCTCGGCGCCGAGATCGAAGGTGCGCGTGCGAAGGTAGAAATTATTCGGGCCCTGCGTGAGCACGTCGAAGTTCGACGCCGTGGACTGGCGCACCTGCGTGATGCGGTCGGTGTAGCCGGGCATGATGCCGGCGGTGGCGTTGGGGCCGGTCAACGGCAGCGCGGGATTGAAGACGACTTGGTTGGTGAAGGCGCGCGTGGTGAAGCGCAGTTTGCCCATTTCGTTGGCGTCGTTGTAAATCGTGTTGAACGTGAGCTTCGTCGCGGGCGAGAGGCGGTATTCCGCCTTGAGGTTCACGCTGGCCTGCTTGCGGTTGTTGTATTGGTCGAAGGTATTGTAGTCCCAGAGAAACGCGGGGCGGCCGGTGGTGTTTTCAAAATCGCGCGTGGTGCTGTGCGCGGCGCCGATGTTTTCGCTGTAGAACGTGTTCACGACGACGCCGAGATTGCGCGAGCCGCCGGCGACATCGAAGACCTCGGCGTAGCCGACGTTGAACAACGGGTGGCTGCGGTGGGCTTCGCGCAGGGGGATGTGCTCGGTGAAGGGCGGGGCCCAGCGCACGGCGAAATTGTAGGTGACGCGGCGTTTCTCGCGCATGGAGAGCGGCGAGCGGCTCTTGAGGTTGATGGTGCCGCCGAGCGAGTCGGCGCTGCGATCGGGCAGGTGGCCCTTGATGAGTTCGAGGCCCTCGAACATCGCGCCGGTGAGATTGTTGATGCGGCCCTGCCGTGCCATCGCGCCCTGCGTGGACAACATGCCGCCGTCGAGCGTGATGTTGTTCAGAGTGGGCCCCATGCCGCGGATGGAGAAGCCATCGATGCCGTTTTCCAAATTGAGCGCGCCGGTCACGCCCGGCAGGAGAATCGCGAGTTCGCTCGCGCTCATGTTCGGGAGGTTGCCGTAGGAATCCATCGCGACGACGTTCTTCACGTTGGGCGCGTTGCGCTGCGCGGTGATGGCGGCGGCGCCGCCTTCGCGTTCGCCGGCGACGGTGAAGGCCTCGAGTTTGTAGATGCCCGCCGTGAGATCGAAGTTGCGCGTGAGCGCGGCGCCGCTCGCGCTGCCGACGGTGATGGTGGCGCGCGCCGGATCGAGGCCGGTGTAGGTGACGACGACTTCGTGCGTGCCGGCGGGGAGCGCGGGCAGCGTGTAGCGGCCGGTATGATCGGAGAGCGTGGCGAGGCCGAGCGCGGGAATCTCGACGCGCGCGCCCTCGAGCAGATCGCGGGTGGCGAGGTTGGAGATGTTGCCGGAAAGATTCGCGGCGCGGAGGGAGGAAGCGGCGGAGAGCGCGGCGAGCAGAAGCACCAACGCAACTGAGAAGGGACGCCTCAGCCACGACTGCGCGGACGGGACACCGGGCCTGTTTTCAGAAAGGGCGAGCAAGGTTTGGGAGGACGGCGCGATGAACATAGGGTGAAGGCGCAAGAGGTCAGGGTTGGGGCCGCTTCTCCCGAAGCGGTGTATGATTGGCTTGCGCGGCGCGGGAGCGCGGCGGGGAAACGGCGGCAGGAGTGCCGCCGATCCGGCGGTCAGGGAAGTGTCTTCAGATAGACGTCCTTGAACTGCACAGTCATCGGCGGGCCGACGTGGAGCTGGAGGGCGATGACGCCGGACTTCGCAATCGAGGCGTCGGTCTCGGTGACTTCGGCGGTGACGACGCCGTTGATCGTGTGGCGGAGCTGATGGCCGTTGGCGGTGATCACCATCTCGTTCCACTCGCCGAGCTTGTAGGCCGCGGCGATAGCTTCGGTGGGGGTGGCGCCGGGGAGTTTCTCGACAGCAGTTTTCTTTTTCTTGGCGCCGGCTTTCTTCGCGTCGTCCACCATCGTGGTCTCACCGATTTTGATTTTCTCGCCGGCGGTCATGAGGATGCCGCGGCCTTTTTCCTCGTAGAGCATGCCGGTGTAGCGGAACGGAGAGTCGATGTCGGCTTGGTAGCCGCCGACGACAAACGTCGCGGGGTCCATGACCTTGCTACGGTATTGCACGCCGGAGTTGGCGCGGTTCTCCGGATTTTGCGCCGTGAGCTTGAACATCACGCGCAGCTCGAAATTCGCGGGCTGGCTGCCGGTGTAGACGAGAAACGTGTTCGACTTGATGCCTTTCTCGGCGGTGGTCTGGCCGGTGAGCGCGCCGTCGCGGACGGACCAGACGTCCTTATTGCCATCCCAGCCGGCGAGGGTCTTGCCATCGAAGATGGATTTGAAGCCGGCGGGCGCGGCGGCGTGGGCACTGGCGGCGAGCGCGAGGAGCGCGGTGGTGAGGAGGAGGCGGGTTTTCATAGGGGAAATTTTCGGGAGGAGAAAAGGACTGGGGTCACAAGCGAAGCCGCGCGAGCAACTCCTCGACGGTGAGGCCGTGGTGCGCTGCGACCGGCTTGAGGACGCCGCCGAGCAGCGTGCCAATTTTCAGCGGCTGATGGTTGGGCACGGTGACGTGGTGGGTGCCGTTGAGCTGCGTGGTGAGCCGGATGTGGGAACCCGCCGTGCGGATGCGCTCGTAGCCCAGTTCGCGCAAGGCGCGGGCGACGGTCTGACCGGACACCTGGCGCGGGATTCTCACACGGCGAGGACTTCGTCGCGGACAAAATGGAGCCGGATGATGCGCGGCATCGCGCCCGGCACGCCGTCGCCGAAATGGCATTGCACGGCATCGCGCACCATCTGGCGGAGTTCCTCGATCGTCTGGCCTTGGGTGGCGATCGCGTGGCCGAGGGCCGTCGCCACGAAGCCACCGTCGGACTCGTCCTCGCAAACCTCGAAGATGATTTCAGTCATGGCGGCAGCTTGGGCGGGCTCGGAGGTGTTTCAACCTCAGTGTTTGTGCTCGGCGCTCGCGGGTGCGGCGGGGGCGGCGGGGTTGGCTTTGAGGTAGGCGGTCACGTCTTTGGTCACCACGAGCTGGCCATACATCATTATCCAGTGGCCGGGGAACGTGCACACATACTCGTAGGTGCCTTCGGTGCGGACGAGGTTGGCGGGGATGCGCAGGGTCTCGCTGCGGCCGGGCTCGATGAGCTTCGTCGCGGCGAGGACGTCGGCGGTCTCGGGGACCCACGCGCGGCCTTTGCCGTCGAGGAAATCGGGGGCGAGCGTCATCGCGGCGGTGCCGACTTTTTCGCGCGTGGTCGGTTTCACCACGACGAGGTTGTGCGGCATCACGTCGGGATTTTCGAAGATGA
>JBEANZ010000491.1:0-4607 GCA_041165185.1 Verrucomicrobiota bacterium
AACGTGAGCGTCTGCCGGTAGTCGAACTCGAGGCCGGTCATCGTGAGCACGCCGGGCACGTTGTATTGCGTGGTGAACTCGTAGCCGCCGTAGGTCGCCGCATCGAGGTCGTAGGTCGCGAGCAGCTCGGGCGAACTCGGACCGGCGCGCGTCGTCCAGAAATTCGTGAAGTCGCGGCGGAACGCCCCGACGGAAATCTGGCCGACCTGCTCGAAATAATATTCGAGCCGCACCTTCGTGGTCTTCGCGGTCCACGCTTTCACGCCGGCATTGTTAACGGCGATGCGGGCGTTGGGACCGGGGGCCAGCGTGGTGTCGGGCAGCGTGACGCCGCCGGCGTATTGGTTGAAATCGGGCCGCCCGATCGACCAGTAATAGGAGCCGCGCGCGATGAGGTTTTCGCGGAGCGCGTAGCTCGCGTTGAGGCTCGGGAAGAAGCGGAGGTATTCCTTGTCGGCCTTGGTGCCGCGGTCGAGGAACGTGAGCTGCGAGTAGGCGAGGCCGGCGTTGGTCGGGACGATGAGCAGCGGCGTGCCGTTGGCGGCGCGCAGGATCTGGCCGCTGGCGTTGCGCTGGAAGGCGAGCGTCGGGTCCGTCTTCGGGCCCTCGGCGTTCACGTTGGTCTGCTCGGCGCGCACGCCGGTGATGATCTTCAGGCGCCGGCCGAGAAACGCAGCGTCGCCGCGCAAGAACGCCGCCGAGACTGTCTCCTGTGCGAATTTCGAGTTGTTGATAATGGAGCGATACTGGCCGTCGGCGTTGATCGCGAAGTAGGCGGGGTCGGTTTGGTAACGGGTCCAGAGTTTCGTGTTGCTCACCCAATCGACGCGGCCGAGGCCCCACGGGGCGGTGCGCTCCGCCGAGAACGGCTGGTCGATGAACGGCGCCGCGCTGTCGGTGCCCGTGTGGTTGTAGGTGGTGGACATGCCGCGCGTGTCGCGCGTGAACTGGCGCGCATCGAGGCCGGCCTTGAGCGTGACGGGCACGCCCCAGTTGAAATCGCGCGTGGCGTTTAGGTAGGCGGTCTTGCGCACGTCGATCGCGTCGCGGGGATTCGAGGTCGCGGTGGTGACGGCCTTGTTGTCGAGGCGCAGCGGATCGATCGCGGCGCCGGTGGCGCCATCGGTCACGGTGAAGCGGCCGGGGCGCAGGTAGTAGTTGTCGTCGAACCAGACCGTGACATTGCCGCGCGTGGCGGTGGAGTTGTTGAAGAAACCGAGGCCGATGTCGCGGTCGGTGTTGCTCGCGCGTGAGACGCCGACGCCGCCCTCGGCGCGCCAGATCGGGCCGTGGTGCCGCCACGACAGCGTGGGCATGAACGTGCGGTTGGAGCGGTTGATGGAGTTGTTGGCCACGGTGATCGAACCGGCGCCGGCCGCGCCGTGCGTGAACGTCGGCGAAAAGTCCGTCGCCGTCACGCGCGTGATCGAGTAGGTGAAAAGGCGCGCGAAGAAATCGACGTAGTTGTAGGTCGCCTGCACGGCGAGCGAGAGCCGGTCGCGATCGGTGAGGCGGTAGTCGATGCTCGCGCCGAAGGACGTGCGGCCCGTCTCCTTGAGGTCGTCGCGGAAGCCGAGGTCGGTGAGGTAGGGCTTGTCGGGCGTGGTGTTGGGAAACGCCGCGCCGTTGGTCGCCGCGCTCGCGCCGCGCCACGTGAGCGTGACGAAATCCTGCGGCGAGTATTGCGTGGAGTTGTTCGCCGAGATCGTGAAGCCGAGGCGCTTGTTCAGCGGCACGACGTAGGAGAAATCGAAGCCCGGGTAGATCTTGCGCCGCGCCTCGTGCGTGGGGCCGGGCGACTTGTTGAAATGGCGATCGTTGTCGCGCATCATCATGAAGACGCTGCCCTGGAACTCGGGGCGGGCCTGCTCAAACGCGCTGCGCGGGACCATGTTCACCGAGCCCGCGAGCGCCATGCCCTGCGACTCCGGCGTCGGCGACTGCACGATCTCGATGCGCGAGACGTTGTTGATCGAGACGAAGTCGAGCGCGACGGCGCGGCCCGTGCCGCCCACGCCGGCGCTCGCGAGATCGAAGCCGCCGACGGTCACGGGCACGTTGCCGCTAGGCACGCCGTTGATCATGATGTTGCGGGCGTTGCCCCCGCCGTAATCGATCGCGATCCCGGGCATGAACTTGAGCATCTCGGCGACGTTGGCCTCGGCCACGTGGCCGAACTCGCCCGACGAGACGACGTTCTTGATCTCCGCGGCGAAGCGCTGCTCGTTGATCGCGAGCGCGGAGTTGTCCATGAGGCGCGTGGAGACGACGAAGGAGTCGAGCTTCACGACGTCGGCGGCGCTGCCCTTCGCCGCTGTTCCGCTCAACTCGATCATGTGCTGCACCACGCCGCCGGCGGTCACGTTGACCGTGCTCGTGGTCGCCGGCACGCCGGTGCGAAACACGCGGATCTGCGCCGCGCCCGCGGGCACGCCGTCGAGGCGGTAATTGCCATCGGCATCGGAAAATGTCTCGAGCGCCGTGCCGACGACGGTGAGGCGCGCGCGCTCGACGAAGGTGTTGTTCGCGGGATTGAACACGCGGCCCTCGATGGCGCCGGTGGCGGACTGCGCCGCGACTTGAGTGGTGAGGCTGGACAGGAGTGCGGTCAGCCAGAGCGCGAACCAAGCGGGACGAAAAAAACGGGGCGAGTGGGGCATACGACGAGGGGCGAGCGAGGCTACGGTCAAAATCCAGCGCTTCGAAGAAACGCCGGGGTTGCGGACGGAACGTTGCTCGCGTCCGACGGCGAGGCAACGGCCGATCCTCCACATTCGCCCGCCGAATTTGCACATTCGCTTGCGGGTGCACCGGACTGCGGACTAGTGGCAGGGTGGCCGGAGAAACCCCATGCATCCGCTTCCCAAAGCCTGGCAGGAAACCACGATCGACGGACCGCGCACGCGGCGTTGGTCGCTGGATCGTGCGGCGTGCGGGGAACTCGCGAGCCACCGCATCGCGTGGCTCGGGCTCGACGTGGTGCATGCGCCCTACCGGCGCGTGCGGCTCGCGCCGTCGGGGAGTTTTTTTCTCGCGACGCTCGAGGGCGAGGGCCGCATATTTCTTGAGGGCCGGTGGGAGCGCGTGACCGCCGGCTCGCTCTGCCTCGCGCCGCCGCGCGTGCTCAACGCCTTTCACGCGCACCCGGGAGCGCCGTGGGCGTTTGCGTGGATCCGTTACGAGGAGCCGCCGTGGGCGAAACCGATCGTCGGCGCCGGTTCGCCGCTGCGCCTGGCGCAGGGCGCCGAGGAGCTCGGCCGCGTGCTCGCGGGGCTCCGCGCAGAGTGGGAGGGCGGGCGCGATCCGGCGCTCGTGCATCATTGGGTGAGCCTCGCCCACGGACTCGCGGCGCGTGCCACGCGGCCGTGGCGTGGCGATTCGCGGATCGGGGATCTGTGGGCGGCGGTGGCCGCCGATCTCACGGTCGAATGGAAACTCACGACGCTCGCGGGGCGTTGCGGGCTGAGCCCGGAGCACCTGCGCCGCGTGTGTCGCCGCGAACTCGGCCGCACGCCGATGGAGCACGTGACCTACATGCGCATCCAGCAGGCGCAGGAGCTGCTCGAGACCACGGAGGATAAACTCGAGGCCATCGCCCCGCGCGTGGGCTACCACAGCGCGGGGGTGTTTTCGCGGGCCTTTGTGCGCTGCGTCGGACTGACGCCGTCGCAGTATCGCGAGCGACGGCGGACGTGAGGTTGGCGGGCGTGGAGTGGGGAGCGCGTGTGGGGTTCGCGGACACCGCGCGGCGACGCCGACGGCCGGGGCCGGGGGGCAGGTGGAAATTCGCCCGATGAATGTGCGAGTTGAATCCTTTTCAGCGGGGTCGTTTCGGTTTTGATTCCGCTGCGCCCGGCGGCCGGGCGCTTGGTTTCCCGTCAACCCCCGCAGGATTCATCCCAATGCATTCCCCCACCAAAACCCTCGGCCTGGTCGCGGTTCTCGCCGCTGTGTGTGCGCTACCGATTGTGCTGCTTGCGCAAACCGCACCGACCGCCCCCGCGTCCGCCGCCACCGATCCGAAAAAATCCATCGCGGGCGATGGCGTCGTCGAGCTCTCGCCCTTCGTCATCGACGAGAGCAAGGAGACCGGCTGGGTCGCCACGCAGACGCTCGGCGGCTCGCGCATGAAGACGGACTTCAAGGACCTCGCGCAGCCGATGGAGGTGCTGACGATGGATTTCATGCGCGACCTCGGCGTGAACAGCTTTGAGCAGGCGCTCATCTACTCGACCAACATCGAGGGCCCCGCCGAAATCGTCGACGGCGACGGCACGGGCTTCGGCGTCTTCCAGCCGCGCAACAACACGCGCGTGCGCGGCCTCACCGGCGCGACGCTCTCGCGCAATTTCTTCGAGGCCGGGATGCCGACCGACAACTACAACCTCGACCGCGTCACGATCGCGCGCGGGCCCAACGCCATTCTCTTCGGCCTCGGTTCGCCGTCGGGCATCGTCGATGTCTCGCTCCAGCGCGCCAACCTCCGCCGCCGCTCGGCCGCGACGGAGCTGCAATACAACTCCGAGGATTCCCGCCGCGCCTCGCTCAATTTCAACCAGCCGATCCTCAAGGACAAACTCGGCGTGCGCGTCGCGTGGATGTCCGAG
>JBEANZ010000492.1:0-6385 GCA_041165185.1 Verrucomicrobiota bacterium
GGATGTGGCCGCTCACCCGCAGGCCGCGCCGGTGCGCGTAGGCCGTGGTCGCCTCGACCCACTCGGGGCGGAACGAATTGTAGATCTTGATTTGGTGGAAGCCGTGCTGGGCATACCAGTCGACGGCGTTTTTCGCCTCGTCGAGCGACTTCACGACGATCCCGCCGCGCGAGGAGAACGGGCTTTCCCCCTCGAGAAATCCGGCCGCGTGGATGCGCGGGCCGATGGACTGGCCCGCGTCGATGCGCGCGGTGAGCTCGGCGAGCGTGGCGTTGTCGTTGCCGAGATCGCGGATGCTGGTGACGCCGCCGGCGATTTGGAGGAGGGCGTTCCACGGATCCTCGTGGCCGTGCATGTCGTAGAGGCCGGGGAGCAGCGTGAGGCCCGCGCCATCGAAGACGGTCGCGGCGTCGCGGGGCACGGAGCCGGTTTCGTAGATGGCGGCGATCTTGCCGCGGGCAATGTAGACGTCGGCGGGCGGGTTGAGGCGGGCCTCGCGCGAATCGAAGACGCGCACGTTGCGAATCAAGATCGGATCGGGCAGCCGGTGGCCGAGGGCGGCGGCGAGGCGGCGGAGCCAGTCGCTGTCGGCGCGCACCTGGAGTTTTTCCAACTCGGGCGCCTGCGCCTCCCAGCCCTTCGCGATGACGTTGATGCTGCCGGGCACGAGGCCGGCGAAAAATCCCAACGCGGCGTCGTGCGTGAGCCAGATGAAGCGCGGCTGTGTGCCGAGGCCGGTGAGCGCGTAGAGCGAGACGTCGGCGGCGCGCCCGGCGGTGGTGAGCGTGACGGATTCGATGAGGCGCTCGGCGCGCAGCTCGCCGGCGGGCAACGCGGCGAGGCGCATCCCGGGCGCGCGGATGACGGCACGCGCGACGACGGCGAGGGTCTCAAAGGAATTCTCCACCGGCACGTAGGCGGCGGGACCGGCGACCGTCTTCGCACCCTTGTCGGCCAACGAGTCCCACTCGACGGCGTCGCCGCGGCGCGTGAATTTTTCGCGCACGGGCGCGCCGAAGGTGGACTTGCCGGTGACATTGTAGCCGAGCATCGCGCCGTCGGGGCCGACGCGAATCTCCTCGTTCAGATCGGGGCCGCGGCCGTTGTCGCGGTAGCTGTAGACGACCTTGGCAACGCCATCGGACTCCGTGACGGACTGCTCGCCGCTCGGAACGTTTTGAAAGAGGATCGTGTGGCGGACGGGCTCGGCGGCGGGGAGAACGCGAGCGGTGGCGAGTAATAGGAGGAGCGCAAGGGTGAGCGAGCGCGGGAGGCGTTTGGGCATCATTTTGAGAGGGAGAGACGGAGCAAGGGAGAGAGGGAGCGGGCGCCAGCGTTTCGGAAGTTCAGGGCATCAGGTCGGCGTATTTCCACGGGTAGTTGTCGATGGGCGTCGTGTAGAAACCTTTGACCTTTGGGCTGATCAGGCGGGCACGGGTGTAGTAGAAAATCGGCATCACGGGCATTTCCGCGAGGAGGATTTGCTCCATCTGCTGGTAGATTTCGTAGCGCGCGGCGTCGTTGGGCGCGGAGAGCGCGGAGCGGAGGAGGCGGTCGTAGTCGGGGCTGCCCCAGTTGGTGTCGTTGTTGCCACCGCCGGTTTCCCAGAGGTCGAAGAAGACGTGCGGGTCCACGTAGTCGGCGATCCAGCCGGCGCGCTGGAACTGGAAGTTTTTCGAGTGCTGCGCGTCCATGTAAACTTTCCACTCCTGATTGTAGAGGGTGATGTCGACGCCGAGATTTCGGCGCCACATCTGCTGGAGCGCCTCGGCGATGGTGCGGTGTTTTTCGAGCGTGTTGTAGAGCAGCTCGACTTTCGGGAAACCCTTGCCGTCGGGGAAACCGGCGGCGGCGAGGAGGCGGCGCGCCTCGGCGAGGTCCGCCTTGAAGGTGTGCTTGCTGTCGAAGCCGAGGAGGTGCTGCGGGACGAAATTGTAGGCGGGCGCCTCGTCGGCGAGCGTGACGTTTTTCACGAGGCTCTCGCGATCGATGGAGAGCGCGAGCGCGCGGCGCACACGCGCGTCGTCAAAGGGTTTTCGCTTCACGTTGAAGCGGTAGAAGTAGAGCCCGTTCCACGGATCGACGCGGATGGAATCGGGGCGGTCGCGACGGTAAACGGCGACCTTGGAGAGCGGGACCTCGTTGGTGATGTCGAGCTGGCCGGCGCGAAACATCCGCTCCTCGGTGTCGGCGAGCTCGATGGGATAAAACTCAATCGTGTCGATCTTCACCGCCGCGCGATCCCAGTAGGTGGGGGAGCGGGTGGCGACGATGCGCTGGTTGGGGCGCCACTCTTTGAGGACGTAGGGACCGTTGCCGACGAAGTTTTCCGGGCGCGTCCAAGCGGTGTTTTTCGTTTCCATGCCGCCGAACTTTTTGATCGTGGGAATGTGGACGGGGAACCACGCGTAGTGGTTCATCGCGTGGAGGAGGAACGGCGCGGGCTGGCGCAACGTGAGCTGGAGCGTGCGCGCGTCGAGGGCCTTGAAGCCGGTCTGCGCGAAGTCGGTGAGCTTGCCCTTGTTGAAATCTTCGCCGCCGACGACGAGCCAGAGCATGTAGGCGTATTGCGCGCCGAGCGCGGGCGTGAGCATGCGGCGGTAGCTCTGCACGAAATCGTCGGCGGTGACGGCGTCGCCGTTGGACCACTTGGCGTCGGCGCGCAGGTGAAACGTGTAAACGAGCCCGTCGGGCGAGACGGCCCATTTCTCGGCGACGCCGGGGATGATGTTGAGCTGCGGGTCCTCGCTGACGAGGCCCTCGAGAAACTTGAGGCAGAGTCGGTGCTCGGGCGTGCCGGTGACGACGGCGGGATCGATGTCCTGGGGTTCGGCTTGGTTGCCGTAGCGGAGAATTTTTTTGCCGGACGCGACGGGCGACGAAGCGTCGGCGGACGCGGGAGCGGAGGAGGCCGCGGGATTTTTTTTCCCGCAGCCGCCGGCGGCGAGCAGCGTGGCAAGAGCCGCGACGGCAGCGAAAGCGGAGGCGAGGCGGAGCGGGGAACGCGAGAGCATCGCGCAAGGAAAACGCGGCGGCGGCGCACGGCAAGCCGTTGCGCCCCGAGTTCGCAGGGGAAATCGGGACGTGGGGCGAGTGGGACGCCTATGTCATTCAGTTGACGAGATTCCTCTGGACCGTAGGGCCGCCGCTCGTCGGCGTGCCGTCGCGCTTTGCCCGCGAAAGAGCGCAACTGGCGTCCGCCCTCGCTCGCACGCGTGGAGCGCGACGGCACGGCGACGATCGCCGGCCCTACGAGAGACCAATCGCGTTTGGGAGATGGTGCCACTCAGGGCGATCTTGGGGACGTTGCATGAGGCGTCCCACTTCGATCCAGCGGATGGGGCGGAATGATCTTGGCTGGGCGGAGTGTGGGCGGGGGCGGAAACGAGGCGGGACGCCTCGTCCACGAATAATAAAAAACGCCGCGTCGGGGAGGACGCGGCGTAGAGGGGAAACGCGAGGCGGCGCGCTCAGAAGCGCAGCGTGGCGCCGAACTGGATGCGCCAGCGGCTCGCGACGTTGTCGATGACGGTGTTGGCCGGATCGGCGGTGTAGGTCGGGCGGATTTGACCGGCGGCGTTGTAGGTCGCGGCCCCCATCACGCGGCGGTAGTAGACGGCGTTGTTGGTGTTCGTGAGGAGGTTCACGTAGCCGAAATAATGTCGGCTGAGCCAGTAGCCGAAGTTCGAGAAATCGAGGAAGAGCTCGAGCTCGGCGGGTTTGTAGAGCGGGATTTTCTGCGTGAAGCGCAGGTCGAGCTGATTGGTCCACGGCTGGGTGAACGCGTTGCGCGGGGCCGCGCCGCCGGCGTATTTCACGAGGCCGGAGTCGTTGATGAATTGAAAATATCCGGCCTGCTGCGCGGCGTTCATGCCGCTGAGGTCGATCTTGGGATCGCTGGCGCCGGTGGGGACGTAGACGAGGTCGTTGGTGGTGACGCCGTCGCCGTTGAGGTCGCCGGTGTAGGTGTAGGAAAACGGATTGCCGGTGCGGCCTTCGTAGTAGAGCGAGGCCTTCGTGGGCCAGCCCTTGAAGAACTCGAACTTGCGCGCGAGGGTCGCCTGGACGCGGTGTTTGATCTCGAAATCAGAGCGTCCCATCTCGACGGTGTTTTGGTTGAAGACGGCGTTGCGGCTCCAGCCGTCGACGGCGACGGTTTGGCCGGTGGACTGGGCCTCGATCGAGTGGCCGTTCGAGTAGGAGAGGTTGGCGGACCAGTTGTCCTTCATCGGGCGATCGACCGAGAGGGTGTAGTAATCGGTGTTCCCCTTGCTGATGTTCCGCGTGCGGATCACGTCGGTGTAGAAGGTGCTGACCGCGCCGGCGGTGCCGCTGCCGCCGTTGAAGCGCTGGCGGCCGTCGAGGCCGATGGCGGGGCCGGTGGCGGCGGTGATGACGAGGGGCTTGATGTTGAGTTGGTCCGAGAAGAGGGCCTTGGCGGTGGAGGTGTGGACGTATTCGAGGCCGAGGGTGATACCGAGGGACGGGATGCGACGATCGATGCCGAGATTGCCACGCCAGACGGCGGGGAGTTTGAGGCCGTCTTGGAGGAGGTTGACGGCGCGGCGGCCGAGCGGGTCGTTGAACGCGAGGTCGGTGGCGGAGGTGCCGACGGGGTTCGCGGGATCGAAGGTCTTGAGGTAGTCGCCGAGTTTGGGCGCGACGGGGTTGGTCTGGCCGGCGCCTTGGCTGATGCCGTAGCGATTCACGCCGGAGGTGCCGTAGGCGTTGGAGATAAAGACGCCGGGCGCGCGGCCCGAGAAGTAGCCGTATCCGCCGCGGAGCTGCATGAGGCGCTCGTCATCGAGGGACCAGTTGAAGCTCACGCGCGGGGAAAACGTCTCCGTGCCGTCGACGCTGCCGTCGTTGCGCACGCCGAAGGTGGTGAGCAGGCCCTGGTTGAGCGGCGGGCGCGTGGGATAGCTCACGTAGTCCTGACGGACGCCGAAGGTGGCGTTGAGGCGGGAGTTGACGTCCCACTTGACCTGGCCGAACACGCCGACGTCGGTGAAGCCGGACTGCTCGGCGGCGCCGGTGCCCTGCACGTAGAATTCGCGGCGGAAGACGGTGGGCGTGTCGGCGACGAAGGCCGCGAGGTTCGCATAGTCGAAGAGGCCGTAGGAGCCGGCGCGGAAGAGGTTGTAGAAATTGTTTTTCTCGCGGTCGAAGCCGCCGGTGAACGTGAGGTTCTTCCAGAAATAATCCGCGTTGGCGGAGTAGCTTTGGGTGTTGATGCGGATGACGTTGCCGTGGCGGAACTGCTCGGAGCCCCAGAGGAGCACGCCGTTGGTGATGTTGGCGCCGGCGATGTTGACGCCGCTCACGCCGTAGATGCGGATTTCGGGGAGGTTGACGGGCGTGGTGGTGAGCTGCTCGTAGGAGGTCTTGGCGTATTTGAACTCGGTCTTGAAGTTCGAGGACCACTGGTTGTTGAGCGTGGCGGCGTAAACTTTCTCGGTGCGGATCTGCGTGTAGAAGTTCGAGGTGAACGAGGTCGCGGCGCTGCTGGCGGGCACCTGCGCGGCGACGATGGCGTTGCCAAACGCGCCGGTCGTGCTGAGGCGGCCGAACTGCGGGAGGTTGCCGACGGTCTCGTTGTAGCGGACGGAGAGGCGGTGGCCCTTGATGATGTTCCAGTCGATCTTGTAGAGCTTCTTTTTCTCCTCGGTGTCGAAGGCGCTGAGGCCGCCGAAGGTGCCGGCGTCAAAGGTCTTGCCGCTGACGTTTTTGATCGCGGCGATGGCGTTGGTGATGGTCGTCAGGTCGCCGGCGGCGGGGGTGAAGCCGGGGAACGGCGCGACCTGGTGGCGGTGGAAGGTCTCGTAGTTGCCGAAGAAAAAGAGCTTGTCCTTGAGGATCGGGCCGGAGGCGGTGACGCCCCAGGTCTTGCGCTCGTCGAGCGGCTCTTTGCCGGCGAAGAGGCCGTTGAAATCCTTCCCGGCCCATTTCTGGTCGCTGTAAAAACCGTAGATACTGCCGTGAAACTGGTTCGTGCCGCTGCGGGTGACGGCGTTGACGGCCGCGCCGGTGAAGCCGCTCTGGCGCACGTCGTAGGGCGAGACGGCGATGGAGAACTGCTCGACGGTCTCGAGCGAGAGCGGGTTGAAAAACGACTGGAGGCCGGAGGCGTTGAGGCCGAAAGCGTCGTTGATGCGCGCGCCGTCGAGCATGACGGAGTTGAAGCGGTTGTTGGTGCCGACGGCGGTAATCATGCCTTCCTGGCGATCGCCGAGGACGGTGCGGAGCGTGGCCATGGCGTTGGTGCGGGCCATGTCGGCGAACGAGCGCTGCGACGTGGGCTGGAGCAGCAGGCGGTCGCGCGTGAGCAGGCTCGCGGTGCCGGCGGCGTTGGAATCGAGCGCGAGCACTTCACCTTGGACGGTGA
>JBEANZ010000493.1:0-6662 GCA_041165185.1 Verrucomicrobiota bacterium
GCCCCTCGTCTCGATCATCATCCCGACGCGCAACCGCCTCAACGTCCTGAAGCCCTGCGTCGAGAGCTTGCTCGCGAAAACCACCTACCCGAACTTCGAGCTCCACATCGTCGACAACGACTCCGACGACGCCGAGACGCTCGCGTATCTGCGGGAGCTCTCAAATCCAGAATCTCAATTTTCAGGTTCTCCCGCGCCTCTCGCCCCGTCTCCCGTCTCCGATCTCCCGCCTCCCCCGCGCCCCGTCCGCGTCCTCCACTTCCCCGGCGAGTTCAACTATTCCGCCCTCAACAATTTCGCCGTCGCCCACACCGACGCCCCGCTCGTCGCCCTCCTCAACAACGACCTCGAAGTCATCACGCCCGAGTGGCTCGACGAGATGGCGAGCCACGCGCTGCGCCCCGAGATTGGCTGCGTCGGCGCGAAACTCTACTACCCCGACGACCGCATCCAACACGCCGGCGTCATCCTCGGCATCGGCGGCGTCGCCGCGCACGCCTGGCAAACGCACCCGCGCGGCGCGGCGGGTCAGGCGCACCGCAATCTCCTCCAGCAAAACCTCAGCGCCGTCACCGCCGCGTGCCTCGTGATCCGCCGCGAGATTTACCAGCAGGTCGGCGGCCTCAACGCCGAGGAACTCAAGATCGCGTTCAACGACGTCGACTTCTGTTTGAAAGTCCGCGCCGCCGGTTTCCGTAACCTCTGGACGCCCTACGCCGAACTCTACCACCACGAAAGCGCGAGCCGCGGCAAGGAGGACACCCTCGAGAAACGCGACCGCTTCCGCAGCGAAGTGGAATACATGCGGGCGACGTGGGGCGAAATCCTCGACAACGATCCGGCCTACAACCCGAACCTCACGCTCACGATCAACGATTTCACCTACGCCCTCCCCCCGCGCCCGTGGGGCCCGCTGGCGTAGCCCTGCCGGTCGAGGGAGGCGCCGCTCACAAGGTTTAGGCGCGCGGCCCGCGATTCGCCTGCCACGTGGTTCGAGTCGGTGGGAGAGGACCTACCCACTGACTCCTTCGTTCACGTCGCTTTACTCGCGCCGCCGATTCGTTTTCGTTCCCCGCAACCTTGAACTGCGAAATCTTCAAAATCCTTTACCTCCGCGCCAACGGCGAGGTCGCCTGCAACTGCGGCTCCGGGGAAAAGGTCAACCTCGGCCAGGCCGCCGGCACCCCCGACTGGAGCGCCACCCAGCTCTTCACCAACCCGCGCTACCGCCACATGGAGGCCGCGTTTCAGCGCGGCGAACTGCCGTGGGGCGACGCCTGCGCAAAGTGCGTTTTCCTCCGCCCGAACGAACCGTTCTACAGCGGCTTCGCCGAAAAACGCCTCGAGAAAATCCACGTCGAACCCTCGCTCGCCTGCGCGCTCCGCTGCCCCGGCTGCACGCGCATTTTCCAAATCAAGGAGCGCAAGGGCCCCGTCTTCCTCCCGATCCCGACGTGGCGCCGCGTGCTCACCAGCCTCCGCGACGAGGGCTATCGCGTGGAGCTGTTTTATTTCTGCGGCCAGGGCGAGCCGCTCTCGCACCCGCACATCGAGGACATCGTCGCCGCCGCGCGCGAATTTTTTCCCGGCACGCCCGTCGTCATCAACACCAACGGCAACTACCGTTTCGCCGACGTGTTTCCCCGCGGCATCTACCCGGACCGCATCCTCGTTTCCATCGACGGCCTCCACCAGGAATCCTACGAGCAATACCGCATCAACGGCGACGTCGCCACCGCGCTCCAGTTCATGCGCGATGCGAAACACGCCCCCGGCCGCGCCCCGAGCGTCGAGTGGAAATACATCCTCTTTCGCTACAACGACAGCGATGCCGAGCTCACCGCCGCGCAACGCCATGCCGCCGAGGCCGGCATCGACAGCCTCCAGTTTGTCGTCACGCACACGCCGGAAAAATCCACGCGCTTCACCGCCGACAACATCGAGGATCTCCCCATCGTCTGGCCCAACGCGTATCCCGAGACCACGCCGCACCTCTACTTCAAGCGCCCCACCGCGCGCGCCCTCGGCCACACCAACAGCGGCGCCGAACTTTCGTTTTCCGGCCAGGGCCGCGTGCAGATCGCGGTGGACGATTGCCGCTACTGGTCGGGCCGGCTTTTCCTGCGCGGCTGGGCGATGGACTCCGCCGGCCGCTCGCCGCGCGCCCTGCGCGTGCGCGTCGCCGATCAACTCATCGGCACCGCGCTGCTCGGTGTCGCGCGCGAGGATGTCGCGCAGGCCTATCCGCAACACGCCAACCGCACCGCCGGCTTCAACGCCGCCTGCGAACTCCCCCGCGCCGCCGCCACCGGCACCGTCGCCGTGACGCTCGACTACGAGACGCCCGACGGCGCGACCTACGCGTTCACGATCCCCTACGATCTCAGCCAGACGGGCGCGGCGGTCTTCAACGCCGACTGTCCGTAGCGCGCACGGTTCGCAGCGGGACCGCGCCCATCTCTCTCGCTCCGATGCCCGCCCATCTCGACGAACCCGCGCTCGGCCCCGCCGTCGATCCGCTGTGCTTCCTTGTGCGCGGCTGGGTCTGGCTCGGCGTCGCGCAGCCCGAAATCGCCGCCGTCGAGGCGTGGTGCGGCGACACGCTCGTCGGCGAGACCACCGCGCTGTTCGCGCGCGATGATGTCACCGCCGCCCACGCTCTCGCCGTGGGCACGCGCACGGGCTTTGAGATTTTCGCGCATCACGCCGCCGCTGCGCCCGCCAGCGCGCTTAACCTCCACGTGCGCGCGCTCCTCCGCGACGGCTCGCGCACGCATCCGCTCGCCCACGCGGAGACCTCGACGATCGCGCGCGACTACCGCCGCCACCACTTCGGCGTCCTCCTCGACCGCGCCACGACCGGGATTCAGCGCGAGCAAAACATCTGGGGCGAGGGGCCCTCGCAGTCCGTCGCGAGCACCGAGGTCGAGCTGCTCCTGCGCCGCTACCTCGGCCCGCCGCCGCGCCGCGTGCTCGACGTCGGCTGCGGTTTCGGTTCCTACGGCCGCGGCCTGCTCGCCGACGGCTACGACTGGATCGGCGCGGAGGTCGATGCCGCCGACTGCGCCGAACTCGCACGCCTCGGCCTCCCGCACCGCCACGTCGATGGGCGCACGTTGCCGTTTTCCGACGCGTCTTTCGACTCCGCGCTTCTCCTCGAAGTCTTGGAACACATCGCCGAGCCGTGGCCCTTCCTCGCGGAAATCCGCCGCGTCGCCCCGCGCCAGCTCATCGTCTCCGTGCCCAACTGCGAACTCCTCGGCTACCTCAGCGATCTCCACGTGACGCCGTGGCACATGCTCGAGGCGGACCACAAAAACTTTTTTACGCGCTGGAGCCTCGGCGCGCTGCTGAAAGATTTTTATCCGCGCGTCGAGCTGCGGCTGCACACGCAGCACCCGCTCCTCACCGTCGAGGGCACGCCGCTGCACTACCACCTCTTCGCCGTCGCCTCGGGCGAGTGAGCCGCCGCGATGAAGCTCCACTGGAAAATCGACGAGTGCTCGCTCTACTTCGGCCGGCTCCACCTGCGCGGCTGGTGCCACCACGTCGACGCGGCCATCGTGCGCGTGGAAATCCTCCTCGCCGAAAACACGCACGCCGTCGCGCTTGCGAGCTTTGGGCAACCCAGCGCCGACGTCGCCGCCGGCCTCGGCCCGACGGCCGCGCGCGCGCGGTTCGACGAGTGGGTCGAGGCGCCCGAGGAAATGCTCGGCCGCCCCTTCGCGCTGCGGTTTTGGTTCGCCGACGGCTCCTCCGCCCTCGGAGAGGACGCCCTCACCAACGCCGCGTGGGGCGACCCGTATTTTCAGGGTTGGGAAAATTTCCTGCTGATGCTCGACGCGTTCCCCTCGGGGGCCGTCCTCGAAATCGGCTCGCGCGCCCGCTCCGCGATCACGCGCCGCGGGCGCATCCCGGCGCGACTCGACTACGTGGGCCTCGACATCCTCGCCGGCCCCAACGTCGACGTCGTCGGCGACGCGCACGAACTCGCGCGCCTGTTCGCCGGCCGGAAATTCGTTGCCGCGTTTTCGACCTCCGTTTTCGAGCACCTGGCGATGCCGTGGAAAGTCGCCGTCGACCTCAACCGCGTGCTCGCGCCCGGCGGCCTCGTTTACACCGCGACGCACCAGACGTGGCCGATTCACGAGGAGCCGTGGGATTTTTGGCGGTTTTCCAAATACTCGTGGACGACGCTCTTCAACGCCGCCACGGGCTTCGAAATTGTCGAGGCCGTCCACGGCGAGCCGGGTCGCGTCCACGCGTGCCGCGCCTCGCCCGTCACGCGCGACATGCCGGACAGCCTCGTGTGGCTCGGCTCTTCCTCGATCGTGCGGAAGATTTCCGAGACCACGCTCGACTGGTCCGTGCCGCTGCCCGTCGCCACGACCGGCCGCTACCCCGCCGGCGAACTAAGCGCGCCGCCACGGTGAGGGTCGTGCCCGCCGTGACGCCCGTTGCGCAACGTCCGAGCGTTGGCCGCGCCCGCCGCTAGCCGATGCGCACCCTCGCCCCACGCCTGCTCCCCGCCGCGCTCGCCGCGTGCCTGTTCTTTCTCGTGCTCGGCGCGAAGCTCGCGGTCATCGACCGCTTCGGCAGCGATATGCCCGACTGGGATCAGTGGGACGCCGAGGCGGTCCACCTCTACGGACCGTGGTTCGGCGGTGAAAATTTCCTCGCGCACCTCTTCGAGCCGCACAACGAGCACCGCGTCGTCCTCACCAAACTCCACAGCCTCGCGCTGACGTTGCTCAACGGCCAGTGGGATGCGCGCCTCGAGTCCGCCACCAACGCGCTGCTCCATGCCGCGCTGGCGGCGGCGTTCTGGCTCGCGGGCCGGCGGTGGGTGGACGGGGCGGGGGGCGCGTCACCACTGGTCGCCGCCCCGACCCGCCGCGGGGCGCGGCTGCGCGACGCCGCCCTCTTCCTCGTCGTCGCCGCGCTCTTCGGCCTGCCGCTCTCGCGCGAAAATCTTCTCGGCGGTTTTCATTCTCAACAATACTGGCTGCTCGCGACGTCGTTCGTCGCCATCGCGCTGCTCCCGTTCGCGCGCGCGTGGAGCGCGGCGTGGTGGGCCGGCGCGCTCGCGGCGGCGCTCGCGTTGCTCACGATGGCGTCGGGGCCGCTCGCAGCGGGCGTCGTGCTCGCGGTGATCGCTTTTCGCCTGTGGCGGCGCGAACTCGCCGCTCGCGACGCGTGGCCGACGCTCGCGTGGTCGGCCTCGCTCCTCGCCATCGGCGTCCTCACGCGCGTCGACGTGCCCGCGCACGCGCACATGGCGGCGAAGGGCGCGCACGATTTTGTCTTCTCCCTCGTGCACAGCCTCCAATGGCCCGTGCCCGTCGGCTTTGCATGGTGGGCCGCGCTCGTGCTGTGGGCGCCGTGGGCGCTGCTCGCGTGGCGCGTGATCGCGCGCGCGCAAAGACATTCGGCCGTAGGGCCGGCGTTTCCCGCCGTGCCGTCCGGCGGCGCGCCTGATAGTCGCGACGGCACGCCGGCAAGCGGCCGTCCCACCTTCGATCCGTCCCTCGCGAAGGGAACTGGTTCTTCCGCCCTCGTCATCGCCGCGCTCGGCGGTTGGGTCGTCCTCCAAGTGCTCGCCACCGCCTACGCACGCGGCGCCAACGGCGATTTCCCCGCGCCGCGCTACATGGACACGCTCGCCTTCGGCCTCGCGGCTAACGCCCTCGCGCTGGCGTGGCTCCTCGCGCGTGGCCCGCGCCTCGCGCTGCTCGCTTTGGGCGGTGGATGGCTTGCCGTGCTCGCCTTCGGTCTCACTGGCACGCTCCGCCAGAATTTCGCCCGCGATTTCCCCGACGAGCGTAGATACTACCGCGCCGCCGAAGCCCATCTCCGCGCCTACCTCGCCACAAACGATCCTGCGCAACTGGCGTTCGACGACATCCCTTATCCGAGCGTCCCCGCGTTGATTGATCGGCTCGCGCTCCCCGGCGTGCGCGGATTGATGCCCGTGAGCGTGCGCCCGCCGTTGGCGCTCGCGCCGATGCGTGCGCCGCAGTTGGCGCCGACGGCCGACGAAATCTTCCAACGCAATCTCGCCTCCCAACTCGACCTCGCGCGCGCGCCGCGCCGCGGGCTCTCGCCGGCGACTCCGCCGCTCGCGTCTCACGTTACGTTTGGATCATTTGGGGCAGATGGCGTCGCCACGAAGGGCGCATGGCGCAGCGCGCCGCTCGCCGCGCCCCTCGGCGCGTGGCTCAAGATTGAAACCGCCGGCGACCTCGGCGGTGCCGATAACACCGACGAAGCGAGCGGCCGAGGTGGCGAACTCTCCCTCACGCTGCGCGATGCCCGCACCGACGCGCTGCTCGCCACCGTGCGCCCGACGAAAGTCCCCGGCGACACGTGGCGCGCCGCCTACGTGCGCGCGCCGCGCGGGCCGTTTGTGGTTGCCGCCGTGGACCGGAGCGCGACGCGGTGGGTCGCGTTTAGCGCACCCGTCGAGATGGGCGCGCTCTCGCATGCCGCGTGGGTGCTCGCGAAGAACGGCGCGCTGATTGCATTCATCGCCGCGGTTGCAGCCGCCGTGGGTGCGGTAGCGAGTTTGGTTGTCGGGCGGGGTCGCTGACCCCGCCGTGGACGTTCCCTGTGCCGGACGGCTCTGAAACGTAGGGCCGCCGCTCGTCGGCGTGCCGTCGCGC